>NZ_JAXKVV010000018.1:0-62774 GCF_034296135.1 Aureibaculum koreense | reverse complement strand
ATCGTTCTTGCCAAAAACCTGGGCTTTCGGGAAATTTTTGTCGCTGATATGCTTTTCCGCTATTTTAATCCTTGCAGGGTCTATGTCGCAAATGGCCGAGATTATAACATCCTCCCTATTCAACAGGTTTGTCAGGTGGTTGGTACCTCTTAGCCCTACCCCTATCAAAGCAACCTTTAGCTTCTCCCTCTTATTACTAAAACCATAGGTTAAGTTTGGCATTACCGAAATGCCCGCCCCTACTATAGCTGACTTCTTAATAAAATTTCTTCTTGAGTTCATAAAAAATGAATTAAGCACAATGTTGACATTGTTTTAAGTTATCAAAGTTCGAAATTAGATTTATTGGAAAGGTGGAAAAATCATGCAATTTTTCGTAATTTTCAGTCATTCTATATTTTCAATCAAACCGTTTTATTGATTTTTGTCAAACTTCTATTTTAATATGTTAACCGTAATTATTAATAATGAACAACTATTTTAATTGATTTGAACGTGAAAATATAATAAACTAAGTCGACTTGCATCATAAGATTATTTTAGATTCAAAAAACATGAAGTGTATCATTTTTGGTTATCTGAATTTTAAAATACGATATAATTATAAGAAAGGGTTTTTGAAAAATTAATAATAACAATTTTTCAATTAAAATCTAGAATAGATTGTTATCGAACTTTGTCTACAAATCATGAAGTATTAGAAATTCTCACAGCAAATAGAGATAATGACTTAAGATGAACTATTTTAACAGATTAATTTTTTTTCATCAGAAAATGTAGGTTCATCTTTTTTAATTAACTTTAATAACTAGAGTTTATTATTAATAAAATGCAACCATACTATCTATTTAAGGTAGTACAATTATTGTAAGCTTTAATTTTTAAAGCGTAAAAAAGAGACTCACAAAATGGAAATCGATAGTTTTTTAAAAAATTATCAATTGGAAGATATTGGTTGAATTTTAGTTGTTCAGCTAAATTCAACATTAAAAATAAAATCCAAACCCACCTTTTATGGCAAATTTAGTAGCTCCAGGGATATCCATATAATTACCTCGAAAAACAAAGTCAATTCTAATAAATTTGAAAATATTATCAATGCCCACAAAGTATTCGTAATATGGCTTTGTTGGAATGTACAAATTATCGTTAAGCCTACGATCTATAAGAAATGGACTTGTAATAATGTTTTCGTGCGACAAGTTACCTATAACCGCTCTTGCTCCAACAATCTCACGCCATTTTAATTTTCGCATCAACGGAATTCTTGATAAGATTCTTCCATTAAAATTATGCTCTAAATGTAATGCCGCATAACGATCGGTTACAAAGTCGTAATAATTTAAAAGCTCAAAAGTTCTTGGCACGCTAAAAATTGCTTGATTACCTGGAACTACGTCTAACATGGTCAAAGGTACGTTTCCAAAAGTTTTACCAGCTTCCAAAAAATATTTTAACTTTCCGAAACCACCCATTAATATTCGATGTCTATAGTAAAGCTGAAGCTTGTCATAATTAAAATCGCTGTCTAAAAACCCTTTTAAGCCTTTAGTGTAGCTCAAATAAACTGTTGGATAACGGCCGCCGTTACTAACACTTCTTTCAACACCATAGCCTACCGTTTTGCGACCAGGAGTATAAGTTATGGCGGCATCAAGTTCTGTTTGTCTTATAATGGGTTGTGTAGCCCCATTCTGATCAAAATAACTGATATTAAATAAATCAGGTGCGGCAGATTTCATTGTTTTATAAGTAGCTCCCAATCTAAAGTTTAGATTTTTTACAGGTTCAACATCAATAGCAAAATTCGATAAATTAATATCGGTCAATCTAAAATTTTCACCTCTGGCGAAGAATGAAGAGGATGCAAAACTTCTGCTCAACACATCGTTTGATGTAGTTAAACTTACCCCTGTTTGCTCAATATCCCGGCGGGTTCCGGCTGATAATATTATTCTTTTTCGCTTATCTACCAACCATTTTCCAGATATACCGTACTTGAATTTATCATCCTTAAAACCGTAGGCCGTATAACCTTCTATACGCCAAATATCGTTTTGAGTAAAATAAGTTCTTCCCCCTGCTCTAACCCTAAATCCTTCAACATCATTACTACCAAAAGATGAAAATAACGGACCATAATCAAACCCTTCAAAAATTTGCCAGTATCCTGTTGCTAACGTTGCTCCTATATTGTAAAGCTGCTTAAACCTTCGCACAGTTTTTAGGGTGTCTAGCATTTTATAAATACCGACTTCATCATCGTTCAGTTTTTCCATTCGGTTTTCATGCCAAAATTCGTCGGGCTTATTGTAAATTTCTTCTTCGTAAGCAAAAACTTTTGGTTTGTAAACATCATCATCACGTTCTTTTTCAAATTCATAATTATTGAACAATGTAGTTCGCCTTCCATAAACTCCTTTGGATTTATCCTTATTGGTAAATGCAAAATCAGACATCATGTGGTCTCGCCGTAGCAGGAAAACAGAATCGTTCAATACATCAAACTCTTGTTCTACATAAATTTCCTTTACCCAGTTTATATTGGCACTTCGTGTCGCATTCATTTCAATTTCCTGAATAGCAAAAGTGGTATCGTTCACCCAAAAATCGCCCTTAAAGGTAAGTTCATTTTTTCGTCTGGGATAAAACACAATATTATAGCACCACTTATTACCAAGATAAGCACTATCTGCCAACACATAATTATATACCGAAACACCAGTTCTCGAAAGCGGACTAGTAAAACTTTTGTCAAAAAATTTGAGATAATTGTCGTAAATGTTATAATCCACATACAATTGCTTTACAAATTCTATTAATTCTTGGTTGCTATCAAAACCCGAATTTTTATTGGCAATCAACTCTTCATTGGATTTTTTTGTGGGCTCGTTTTTACCGTAAACTTTATACAACGCTTCATTGATAAAAATGGGTAAATATGGTTTTCCCGTTATATTGGAAGTATCAACTTTTTCAAAGACAAACTCCATACCTTTAAAAAGTCGCCTTTTTTTGAATTTTTCATCAATATTATTAAGGTCAAACTCTATTTTTTCGTATTTATCGTACTCATATTGTTTATAGAGACTTAATCCGTTTTGACGTTTTTTAGCCCATATTTTTTTTAATATTTCAACAGCGGGATTCCCTTTTTTCTTTGTTTTTCCTGAATAGACCATAACTTCATCTAAAGCTGCGGTATCCTCTTTCAGTACAATTTTAAGGTCAAAATTTCTCGCTTTAAGCGGAATTGTTTTTGTTTCAAACCCTAAAAAAGAAATAATCAGTTCATTGTAGGTGTTTTCAGATTCTATATAGAATTTTCCATTTTCGTCAGAAACACCGCCTTCGGTAGAGCCTTTAAAAATAATATTGGCAAAAGGTATGGGTTCACCTTGTTCGTCGACAATATTTCCACCTACTTTAACTTGCGAAAAAGCAAAAGATGTTAAGAATAAAAATAATATGATTGGATATTTCAATATTGGTAATTTAGAGTTATTGTAAAAAAACCTTTTACAAACAAGTTGCAAAAGGCTTGATTATTACAATTTTAATGCCATTATTTTACGTACATGACAGATTTAACGGCTTTTACCACATCATTTGCGTTAGGCAACCACTCTTCCAACAGCACAGGAGAGTATGCTGCAGGTGTATCAGCAGTAGTAATTCTTTGTATTGGAGCGTCTAAAAAGTCAAAAATTTGCTCTTGAACTTGATAGGTAATTTCTGATGAAACACTGGCAAATGGCCATGCTTCTTCTAAAATCACCAATCTATTGGTTTTCTTTACAGATTTAAATATAGCATCAAAATCCAGAGGTCTTACAGTACGTAAATCGATAATCTCAACAGAAATGTCTTCTTTTTCTAAAATTTCGGATGCCTTATAGGCTTCTTTGATAATTTTTCCGAATGAAACGATAGTAACGTCAGTTCCTTTCTGTTTAATTTCAGCAACGCCAATCGGTAAAATATATTCACCATCAGGTACTTCACCTTTATCACCATACATTTGCTCAGATTCCATAAAAATTACAGGATCATCATCACGGATAGCCGCTTTAAGCAGTCCTTTTGCATCATATGGGTTTGATGGCACAATTACCTTTAGACCTGGCGTATTTGCAAACCAATTTTCAAATGCTTGAGAATGTGTTGCACCTAATTGACCTGCAGAACCTGTAGGTCCTCTAAAAACTATTGGGCAATTAAACTGACCACCTGACATTTGGCGGATTTTTGCCGCATTATTTATAATTTGATCAATTCCAACCAAAGAAAAGTTAAATGTCATATACTCAACAATAGGTCGGTTACCGTTCATGGCAGAACCAATAGCTATACCGGCAAAACCCAGCTCAGCAATCGGTGTATCAATAACACGTTTGGCTCCAAACTCATCTAACATTCCTTTTGAAGCTTTATAAGCTCCATTATACTCAGCCACCTCTTCACCCATTAAATATATGGATTCATCTCTACGCATTTCTTCGCTCATCGCTTCGCAAATGGCTTCTCTAAATTGAATTGTTCTCATTATGCTAAATTTTAATCCCTGCAAAAATAGAAAATTAAGGCTAGTTTATTCGTTTATGTTTTAAATATTTTACTATGCACGCATAGTAAATTGAAAAAAAAGTAGTAACTTCGCCTTAAATAATTAAAATAGTTTTAAATATGAAAATATTAGTGTGTATAAGTCATGTTCCCGACACCACTTCAAAGATAAATTTTACGGATGGCGACTCTAAATTTGACACCAACGGTGTTCAGTTTGTTATTAATCCTTACGACGAATTTGTATTGACCAGGGCTATGTGGTTTAAAGAAAAGCAAGGTGCATCTGTAACAGTTGTAAACGTGGGTAATGCCACAACAGAACCTACTTTACGCAAAGCTTTGGCAATTGGTGCAGACGAAGCTATACGTGTAAACACAGAGGCTACGGATGGTTATTTTGTTGCTAAACAATTGGCAGATGTTGCCAAAAATGGCAATTATGATTTGATCCTTGCTGGAAGGGAATCTATTGATTATAATGGCGGAATGGTACCTGGAATGTTAGCGGGACTATTGGATTACAATTTTATAAATGCCTGTATTAGTCTAGAAGTTGAAGGCAACAATGTAACAGCGGTCAGAGAAATTGATGGTGGCAAGGAAACAATGAGTACAACTTTACCACTGGTAATTAGTGGTCAAAAAGGAGTTGTAGAAGAAAAAGATTTGCGAATACCGAACATGAGAGGTATTATGATGGCCAGAAAAAAACCCTTAAACGTTGTGGAACCTGTTTCTTTTGAAGCCACAACACAATCAAAAAGTTTTGAAAAACCAGAAGCCAAAGGAGCGGTAAAATTAATTGATGCGGATAATGTTGGCGAATTGGTTGATTTATTGCATAATGAAGCAAAGGTAATTTAAGTACGAGGTTGGAGGTAAGAGAAAAAAGTTTATGAGTTTAAAAAATTTAGTTAAGTGTTTGGAGTTAAAGAGAATTAACGAATAACGATTGCTGATTAACGATTTTTGAATTTTTTAAAAATGAACAAATAACCTAAAAAACGGTCAACTCTTTTCAAGGACGTGCATCAAAAAAAGTACTATACAGTTTAACGACAATACTCGCAAAGTAATCTTAGACTGAAATAAAAAGTAAAGTATTAAAAATCATAGTTAATTATTAGCAGTAAAATGTTTCGGGTTGTCCATGAATCTAATGTCTAAAATCTAAAAAATATGTCTGTATTAGTTTACGCAGAATCCTCTGAAGGAAAATTTAAAAAAATCGCTTTTGAAGCGGTTTCTTATGGTAAAAAAGTTGCCGAACAATTAGAAACCGGTTTAAGTGTTGTTACTATAAATGCTGACGATGTTTCAACTTTGTCAGATTATGGAGCAGAAAAAATAATTAAAGTAAATAATGACAAACTAAAACCATTTAATGCTAAGGCCTACGCCGATGTGCTGAAACAAGTAGCTGAAAAAGAAAGTGTGGATATTCTTGTTATTGACTCAAGTAATAACGGATTATATCTAGCACCATTGTTGGCAATAAATTTGGAAGCAGGTTATGCTTCCAATGTTGTTGAAGCCCCAAGTTCAACCTCGCCGTTTACGGTAAAACGCAAAGCATTTTCAAATAAAGCCTTTAACAACACCGAAATAAAAACAGATAAAAAAGTTATTGGATTGGCTAAAAATTCGTTTGGCCTCGTAGAAAATAAAGTAAGCAGTAGCGAAGAAGATTTTACGCCCAATCTCACAGAAGGCGATTTCAATATCACTTCCGAATCCGTTGATAGAGCCAAAGGTCAAGTTACCATAGCAGATGCCGACATTGTGGTTTCTGGCGGTAGGGGATTAAAAGGGCCTGAAAACTGGGGAATGATTGAAGAGCTAGCTGATGTATTAGGGGCTGCCACCGCATGTTCAAAACCTGTTTCCGATATGGGATGGAGGCCACATAGCGAACATGTTGGGCAAACCGGTAAGCCAGTTGCCGCTAATTTATATATTGCGGTGGGCATTTCTGGTGCCATTCAACATTTAGCAGGGGTCAATTCCTCAAAGGTAAAAGTAGTAATCAATAACGACCCTGAAGCACCGTTTTTTAAAGCGGCCGATTACGGTATTGTTGGCGATGCTTTTGATGTTGTACCAAAATTAATAGAAAAGTTAAAAGAATTTAAGGCTCAAAACGCATAATTTTAGTAAATTGTGCCTCTTAAAGGCTGTCTAATTTTTGGGCATAAACCCTTTAACTAGACAGTTTTTTATATATTTATATTTATGAGTTTAGTCCGCCTTAACATAAAAGGTATTTCATACAGTCAAACACAAAGTGGAGCTTATGCATTGGTTTTAAGCGAAGTAGATGGTGAACGCACCTTACCAATTATTATTGGTGCATTTGAAGCACAATCTATTGCCATAGCGTTGGAAAAAGAAATAAAACCGCCGAGACCACTTACGCACGATTTGTTTAAAACATTCTCTGACCGATTTCACATAAAAGTAAAACAAGTAATTATCCATAAATTAGTCGATGGAGTTTTCTATTCGAGTTTAATTTGTGAACGTGATAAAATTGAAGAGATAATAGATGCCAGAACTTCTGATGCCATTGCTTTGGCTACACGCTTTAACGCTCCAATTTTCACTTACGAAAATATTTTGGACAAAGCTGGCATCTTCTTAAAAATTAAGGAAGAACCCAAATTAACCCAAGCAAAAATAGAAGTTGAAGAAATGGCAATAGAACTTGCCGAAGAATCTTCACTAAAAGATATTTCTTTAAAAGAATTGAACAAGCAATTGGAAGAAGCAGTTACTAATGAAGATTATGAGCTGGCAGCAAAGTTGAGAGATGAGATTTCCAAACGTAAAAAATAGCTATCAAACCCTCACAATCTTATGACAAAGAATTTTGTTGTCTTTATTTTAGCTTTTTTAAGTTTCTACATCACATTGTCTGGTCAGGAAACTAAGACAGATTCAATTTCAATTACTACAATCAAAAACAATAAATCTGAAGAAGTTAGCATTATAAAATATTGGCAACTATCTCGTCATGTCGAATATGAAAAATACCCCGATAGTATAAAATCAATTATAGATTTTACAAAAGGTAAAGAGTTTTTAGCTCTAAATGAAAACGGCGAATATGCCGCTACACTTAATAATAGTTTTTATAAAGGTTTTTGGTTACAGAACAATAGCTTACTGGTTTTTAAGCAAAAAGTTCCGGTAAACGTTGATGTTTATTATCAAATTATAGAAATTTCTGAGAATCAATTAACTTTAAAGAATGGAAATAAGGTTTTTACATTTATTTCAGTTACACATGCTAATTTTGTTACTGAAGAGGTTTCAGAAGATACCATAATTGAGAGCCAGGGATTTTCTATAAACTCTTTACTTAGGGGTCTACTGGGAATTATAGTATTGATCGGTATTGCGTTTCTTTTCAGTTCAAACCGAAAGGCTATCAATTGGAAAACCGTAGCTCTGGGCTTAGCTTTTCAATTGATAATAGCTATTGGCGTATTGAAAGTGCCATTTATTAAAAAGGGGTTTGAAATAATCGGTCAATTATTCGTTAACATACTTGATTATACCAGATCTGGTAGTGAGTTTTTATTTAGTGGAATTATAGATATTAATTCGTATGGTTTCATTTTTGCTTTTCAAGTACTACCAACCATTATATTCTTTTCTGCACTAACTTCGGTATTATTTTATTTAGGTATTATTCAAAAGATTGTAAAATTCCTAGCATTACTTCTAACAAAATCACTAAAAATTTCAGGAGCGGAAAGTCTTTCCGTAACGGGAAATATTTTTCTTGGTCAGACGGAAGCACCACTCTTAATTAAGGCGTATTTAGAAAAAATGAACAAGTCCGAAATTCTTTTGGTTATGATTGGGGGTATGGCAACCGTTGCAGGAGCGGTTCTTGCAGCTTACATTGGTTTTTTGGGTGGTGATGACGAAGCGATGCGATTAATGTACGCCAAACACTTGTTAGCTGCATCTGTAATGGCAGCACCAGGTGCTATTGTAATTTCAAAAATTCTATTGCCACAAACTGAATATATAAATACTGATGTTTCGGTATCTCAAGAAAAAATCGGAGCCAATCTTTTAGATGCTATTGCCAATGGCACCACAGAAGGACTAAAACTAGCTGTAAACGTTGGGGCGATGCTTTTGGTTTTTGTAGCATTTATTGCCATGATTAACGGTATTTTTGGTTGGTTTGGCGATATTACTTCATTAAACAATTGGATGGCAGCAAATACGCCTTATCCTAAATTTTCTTTGGAAGCAGTTTTAGGGACGATTTTTGCTCCTTTAATGTGGCTAATAGGGGTTGCCAAAGAAGATATGATGCTCATGGGACAGCTCCTAGGCATTAAGTTGGCTGCGAGTGAATTTGTTGGCTATATACAATTGGCCGATTTAAAAAATGTGGCCAATGCAACCCATTTGAATTATCAAAAATCTATTATAATGGCGACCTATATGCTTTGTGGTTTTGCCAACTTTGCTTCTATTGGAATTCAAATTGGCGGTATTGGCTCTTTAGCTCCCGGACAACGAAAAACCTTATCGGAATTTGGCATGAAAGCCTTAATTGGAGGTTCAATTGCTTCATTGATTTCCGCTACTATTGCCGGAATGATAATTGGGTAAAAGCCCCTCCCCAGCCCTCCCCGAAAGGAGATCAAGTAAATTAGGAGTGAAATTATAATTCGCTTAAGCCTTTAAGAGGTTTATAAACTACTGGTATTATAAGTTGATAACTATTGGTTAAATATTGGATTTTAACTTATTAAAAATTGATCAATTTTTATACTTTTACAAAGTAACTAGTTTCTTCCCTTCGGGAAGACGGAAGATGGGCTATATGAAACAATACCACGACTTGGTAAAACACGTTTTAGCAAACGGAAATGAAAAAAACGACCGAACGGGCACAGGCACAAAAAGTGTTTTTGGCCATCAAATGAGATTTGATTTGAGTGAAGGTTTCCCAATGGTAACTACTAAAAAATTGCACCTCAAATCCATTATTTATGAATTACTTTGGTTTATAAACGGAGATACCAACATTAAGTATTTACAGGAAAATGGCGTGCGTATTTGGAATGCCTGGGCAGATGAAAATGGCGACTTAGGGCCTGTTTATGGCCATCAATGGCGAAACTGGAACAGTGACGAAATCGATCAACTGACCGATGTAATCGAAACTTTGAAAAAAAATCCCGACAGTAGGAGGATGTTAATTTCCGCATGGAACCCTTCGGTTTTACCTGACACTTCAAAATCTTTTAGTGAAAACGTTGCCAGCGGCAAAGCTGCATTGCCCCCTTGCCATGCTTTTTTTCAGTTTTATGTAAGTCCCCCAGCCCCCTCGGGGGGAGCAAAAGCCAAGCCGAAACTTTCTTTACAATTATACCAGCGTAGTGCTGATATTTTCTTAGGTGTACCTTTTAATATTGCTTCTTATGCTCTGTTTACAATGATGATTGCTCAGGTTTGTGGTTATGAGCCCGGAGAATTTATCCATACTTTTGGTGATGCCCATATTTACAGCAATCACATTGAACAATTAGAATTACAATTGTCCAGAGAATTGAGACCTTTGCCAAAAATGAAAATAAATCCTGAAGTAAAAAGTATTTTCGATTTTAAATTCGACGATTTTGAATTGTTAAATTACAATCCACACCCACATATAAAAGGGGCGGTTGCCGTCTGATTTTTAATATGTAAAAAGAAATCCCAAATACGATTTAATCGCATTTGGGATTTTTTAAATTTAGTGTTGTTCGGTTATACTATAATTCTAAAACTGCATTTTCAGTTCCAGCAAATTCGTTATAAGCATAGCTATCTGCTTGCTCATCGTTTTTATACTCACCATCAACTAAATATCTGAATTGGTAAGCTTGGTCTTTTTCTAAATCGATAGTTCCTTTGAAGTTACCGTTTTTTAATTTTTTCAACTCATACTTTTTTGCAGGTTTCCAGTTGTTAAAATCTCCAACAACCGCAACTTTTTTTGCTTCAGTTTCTGCAACAGTAAATGTAACTTTACAAACTGGTTTTGTTTTTAAATAATTCTTAGTAATTGCCATAATTTCTGTGTTTTAAAATTTTGTGCAAAAGTATATAAGATTTTTCATATTTCATAGCTAATCTATTGATAATTAAGTAGATTTAACAATAATTTAATTTTGAACATCAAAAAAAAGAAAACTTCAAAATTCTGTGTTAAATATTGTATGATTATTATTTTTAAAATCATTTTTTTGAATAAAATTTGTAATTTTATTGGTAATTTAGAGGCTACATTCTTATTATCTGAGCGTATATAACTTATATATTTGATAAATAAGCGATTAGATTTTTATAGAACTGAAGAATATTATAAATTAAAAAATAAAAACATGAGAAAAGAAAATTTAAAGAAAGATTTGATTGAAAGAATTAATCAGATTGAAGATGAAAACAAGCTGAACGCCATTCAGACTATTTTAAACACTTTGGAAAGTGAGCATATTGAATTTGACAATAAGCACAATGCCTTGGAGCCCGAAGATTTTTCGGGTTATATTAAGGAATGGTTGAAAAGCATGTAATTTCAAGATATGATTAAATATTTTCTAATTATATTTTGTGCTTTTAGTACATTTTTTGTGTTTTCACAAGAAAAGGAAAAAGACACAACAAATAATGAAACTATATCATTTGCAATTATCGAAGATGCTCCTATTTTTCCCGGTTGCGAGAAATTGGATAAAAAACTTCAAAAAACATGCCTTCAAAATCAGATTCAAAAACATGTAGCCAAAAATTTCAACACAAAATTGGCTAATGAAGTTGGGCTTGAACCTGGGAAAACTAGAATGTATGTAATTTTTCAGATTGCATCTGATGGTATTGTTAAAGATGTTAGAGCCAGTGGGGAACATGAAATTTTAGAAAAAGAAGGTATTCGAGTTATTAGTTCTTTACCAAAAATGACCCCTGGTTTGCACAAAGGCAAACCGGTTGGTGTAAATTATTCTTTGCCCATTGTTTTGATGGTAGCAAAAAAGATGGAAGATGAAATTACAGACAAAGTTAATATTCAATATATCTCAGAAAACGTACAAAAAATAATTGAAAAAGGTGAATCAACTTTAGTTAACGAGGCAACTTATGAGAAGATTAAAAAATTAGGTTATAAACCTAAGGATAAGATAAAAGTGATTACAGTATTTTCTATAGATAGTGAAGGCTATATAAAAGACGTTAGAGCTAGAGGGCCACATAAAATTTTTGAAGATGAGGCTATTAGAATTGTAAAACAATTACCAAAAATGAGTTTTGATGGAACGAATAAAGCTGGAGCTGATAATAAATTCACTTTACCAATTACCATTATTATAGAAAAACCTAAAAAAGAAAAGAAATAAAATTTAATGGAAAAAGAACAACACGAACTCTACGAAAAAGCCCGTAAAAGGGTAAAGCAAAAAAAGAGATTATATTACCATTTTATTATCTTTTTAATTGGTTCGCTTTTTTTAATTGTGCTAAATACTTTTTTTAACGTGGGTCAAGAAAAGTATGGTGAGTGGTTTAAATATGCCGTAGCTTTATGGCTTTTGATCTGGATTTTTCATTTTATAAATGTTTTTATAACCAACAAGTTTTTTGGTAAGGAATGGGAACGCATAGAAACCGAGAAACTGATCAAAAAACATAATATGAAATCAGAGAAGTTAGAAAAAAAAATAATTAAATCGGGTGTGCTAACTTCCATCGACGAGCCATTGAGCTCTACAAAAAAAAAAATAACTAAAAATTCTGTTACGATAATTGCCGCTATCGGAAAACATCGTGAACTGGGCAAAAACAATAAGTTACTTTGGCACCTGCCCAACGACCTGAAACGTTTTAAAAAAATTACTTCTGGTCACGATGTTATAATGGGCAGAAAAACTTATGAATCTTTAGGCGGTCCACTGCCCAGTAGAACCAATATTATAATCAGCAGAAATAGAAATTATATGGCTCCGCTTTGTACTGTGGTACACTCATTGGAAGATGCTTTAATCGCATCTGAAGATCCAGACCCCTATATTTTAGGTGGTGCACAAATTTATACCGAGGCCATTAAAATTGCTGATAAACTAGACCTTACTTTGGTTGATGCTTCTTTTGATGCAGATGCTTTTTTCCCTGAGATCAATAATAAAATCTGGAAAGAAACAAGTCGTGAAAAGCACTATGCTGACGAAAAGCACGATTACGATTATAGTTTTGTAACTTTTAAGAGGAAATAAAAAAAGACTGCCTTTTCAGACAGTCTCCACTAACTTAACTAACATAAATATTATGAATTAAATTCAATAATCTCTTTTAAATCTTAACATTCTCTACAAATGTTCTTTTATCATTATTAAAAACAATTCTATAATTACCTTTCAAACTTGTGGTAAAATCATATACTTTGTTTAAAATTTGTTTATTTTCAATATTTTCGCTGTAAATTAAATCTCCGTTTTCATAGTAAAATTTTACATTAAGTGGCTTATTATTTAAGAATACACTATGTATTTTTACTATACCGTCTTTAGCGATAACGGTAGGTTTAAATATAATAGATTCTTTTTCTTTATCGAAAACAACCTGATTATTATTAACTTTAAATGGTATAATCTTTATTTCAAAAGTTTTGTCCAGTTCAAAAAGATAATTACCGTTTGGTAAGGCGGTTAAATTAAATTCCTTAGAATACTCTCCCGCTTTTTC
The DNA here is from genome assembly GCF_034296135.1 of Aureibaculum koreense. NCBI lineage: Bacteria > Pseudomonadati > Bacteroidota > Flavobacteriia > Flavobacteriales > Flavobacteriaceae > Aureibaculum > Aureibaculum koreense. The sequence goes on along the minus strand of NZ_JAXKVV010000018.1, from coordinate 49,454 downwards.
AATTATTTCTTTGTAGAGAATTAACCCATTAAAGTCCTTAATAGTTAAGACCGAGCCTTCAGTTACATTTTTAAAGGCTAAATGAGTAATTTCGTCCTTATTTTTTTCGATAGTGTGTGCAAATTCATTTGCATAACTAAACATAGTGGCGAACATTAACACTATTACTAAACTTTTTCTAATTACGTTTTTCATGTTTTTATTTTTTAGAATTAATAACGGTACAAATGTATGGGGCATTATAGTCCTAAAAAACATCCATTTTAATCTATTTCTGTGCTAAATTATCAATATAATAAGATTAACAAATTGTATAGGTTAATATAGCATATAAAAATGTTAAACATCCATAGATATTATAACTTATAACTTGTAATTTTGTGTTATGGAAAAGTTGAAAACATTAAATAAAAAACCAACGCTGGAAAAAATAAGCCCAGGCTTCGGTAGCTCCATATTGGTAAAGCAGCACACTAAAAAAATAAATAATAAAAATTTAGCTTATTGGCATTTTCATCCTGAAATTGAACTCGTTTATGTAGATAAAGGAAAGGGAAAACGTCATATAGGTAATCATTTATCCTATTTTAACAATAGTCAACTCATATTAATTGGTTCAAACTTGCCCCATAATGGTTTTGCAGACAGGCTTACAACAAGAGGCACTGAAACTATTGTACAATTTAAACCTGATTTTTTGGGTAGTGCCTTTTTTGAGGCTCCAGAAATGAACGCTATTACCAATTTGTTGGAAAAAGCAAAAAAGGGACTACTATATAAGCCTGACACAAAACAAGTTGTAGGTCCTAAAATTCAAAATTTAATTGAGTTAAAAGGGTTTGAAAGAATCTCCATGTTACTAGAAATCTTAAACGATTTAGCTAAAGCAGAAGATTACACCATATTAAACGTTAATGGTTTTGCCTTTGAAACCGAACGTCAGGATAGTGCTAAAATTGATATAATATATAAACATATCAACAAAAATTTTCAAAGGCCAATACCATTGGAAGAAATTGCAGATATAGTTAGTATGACTGTGCCCGCGTTTTGTAGATATTTCAAAAAAGCTACCGGAAAAACATTTACAAAATTGGTAAATGAATATCGTGTAGTACATGCCACCAAATTATTGACAGAAAGTCAATTAAGCATTTCGGATATTTGTTTTGAATGCGGTTTTAACAACTTTTCTCATTTTAATAAATTGTTTAATGAGTTTACCGGTAAAAGTGCTTCAAAATATAGAGGGGAAGTAAAACGATTTATGCAGTAGTATAACACTTGGTTACTAAAAACAGTATTTAGTAACCAAGTGATTGATCCATAAGATGATCTCTACTTTATTTTCAATTCAAAAGGCATCCTAGCTTGTACACCTTTTAAGTTAGCAAAATATTTTATGTTTTTGTAAATTTGATAATTCTCTATACCCAATTCTTCTTTAAGAACACTTTCTTTACTAGCTTTTATAAATGAAATTGGGTTGAAAGCATCCTTAAAATCGGTTTTATAACGCGGATAGTTGGTTATGCCATAATCAGATATTTCTGCCAATTCTGCAGCTCTACCTACAGCATCATCAAGATTCCCCAATTTATCGACCAAACCATTTTCCAGGGCCTCAACACCAGACCAAACCCTGCCTTGTGCAATACTATCAACTTCTGCTTCTGTCATATTTCTGCCATCAGCAACGCGACTTACAAAAGTTTTATAAATACCTTCTACTCCTTCTTTTGCTACATTGTAAAAACTTTCGGTCATTGGTTCAAAAGGACTATATGCAAATGAATTTTTATTGGTGCCTACTTGTTCTGCATTGATGCCTATATCTTCAGTTAATTTGCTGAAATTAGGTATAATTCCAAAAACACCAATTGAGCCAGTAATGGTTGTGGGTTCTGCAAAAATTTCATCCGCATTACAGGCAATATAGTATCCACCTGAAGCTGCATAATTACCCATGGAAACTACCAATGGTTTTTCTTTTTTTGTCAATTCCAGTTCCCTCCAAATTATATCAGATGCCAAAGCACTGCCACCTGGAGAATTTACACGTAAAACAATTGCTTTTATTTTATCATCTTCCCTGGTTTTTTTAAGTGCTTCAATAATCTTTTCTTGACCAATAACATCTAAACTACCTTCACCATACATAATTTCCCCTTGAGCATATATCACTGCTATTTTATCGGAAGCAGTTGACTTTATTCTGCCTTTTCCCGTAGAAATATAATCAGCAATGGTAACTTTACTCAATTCTTTATCTTGTTCAATGCCCGACAAGGACTTTAGTTTATCATTATATTCGTCATGAAATAATTGACCATCGATCATGTTCTTTTTAATTGCCATTTCTGGGGTTCTTGCAGATAAACTATCGGCAATAGTATTAATCTCCTCAGCCGTTTTCTTTTTACTTTCAGCAATGTCGGTAACCATTTCATCCCAAATTGAATTTAAAAAGGAGGAAATCTGTATTCTGTTGGCATCGCTCATATTATTGGCTAAAAAAGGCTCAACGGCACTTTTATATTTACCATGCCGGATAACTTCCATTTTAACGCCTGATTTTTCCTGCAAATCTTTATAATACAATATTTCGGTTGATAAGCCCCTAAAATCAATCTCACCAACAGGATTTACAAAAACAGAGTCCGCTACAGAACTTAAATAGAAATTATCTTGTAAATAAAAATCAGCATAAGCCATTATAAATTTTCCAGACTCCTTAAAATTAACCAGTTTATCTCGTATCGCTTGTGTTTGAGCTTTTCCGGCATTTACAAATAATGTGTTAATACTTATCCCTTTTATATTGTCATCGGTTTTAGCATTTTCAATGGCATTTAAAATTTCTTGCAACCCTAAAACACCTTCATCCATATCAAAAATTTCGGCAAATGGGTCATCGCTTTTGGGTGCATAATCTTTTATTAGACTTTCTAGATTTAATTCTAGTACGGTATTGTTTTTAACCGATACTTTTTTATCATCGCTAAATGATGACGCTGATACCGATATGAATATCATCAAAACCACAAACATAATAGTCATGGCAATAAATACTCCCAATATTGCCGCCAATAATTCTCTTAAAAATTTCATCTTTCCTTTAATATTTAGTTGGGCCTAGCACCCATTTTTCTTTTAATATAAGTCTGTCATTAATTTAAAATGTTACAGAACCTTTTAAAATGTTTATAAATTGAACGGCAAAGATAATCTTTTATGTAATGATTTTATTTTCTTTGTAACACTTTAATGAAAATACAACGAACCACATATTTATCATTGGGAAGTAACTTGGGCAATCCGCTGGAAAATTTACAGAAGGGTATTAATTTAATTGCTCAAAATGTAGGTAACATAACCAAAATTTCTTCTGTTTACAAAACAGCTTCGTGGGGATTTGAAAGTAAGGATTTTTTAAATATATGCATTGAAGTTTCTAGTCATTTGAATCCAGAAAATTTACTGGACAAAGTTTTAAAGATTGAAACGGATTTAGGAAGAAAAAGAGACGACAATAAAGAGTATAAAGCACGAACCATTGACATTGATGTACTACTTTTTGACGATGAAGTTATTTTTTACAATCCCGATAGCTATCGGGATTTGACAGTTCCACATCCGCGGATGTTGGAGCGGAAGTTTGTATTGGTTCCCCTGGCGGAAATTGCACCACAAATTAAACATCCTGTTGCCAAAGAAACAATAGGAAAATGTTTAAAAAATTGCGAGGATAATTTAGAAATTGAAAAGACCGATTTAAAATTAAATAGACCTATTTCCATTATTGAAAAATATAACTATATAGCTATTGAAGGTAATATAGGTGCAGGAAAAACAACATTGGCAAAAATGATTGGTGATGATTTTAACGCTAAATTGGTATTGGAACGTTTTGCAGACAACCCTTTTTTGCCAAAGTATTACGAAGACATGGAGCGTTACGCTTTTCCATTGGAAATGAGTTTTTTAGCGGATAGGTACCAACAACTTTCTGATGATTTGGCTCAATTTGACTTATTCAAAAGCTTTATTGTTTCCGACTATTATATTTTTAAGTCATTAATTTTTGCTCAAGTATCCTTATCTGAAGAAGAGTACAAATTATACAGACGTATTTTTGATGTATTATATAAAGAAATTACAAAACCTGATTTGTATGTTTATCTCTATCAAAATACCGAAAGTTTATTGGAAAATATTAAAAAGAGAGGAAGAGATTACGAGCAAAATATAAAACCAGAATATTTAGAGCAAATCCACCAGGGTTATGTTAATTTTATTAAGACAGAAAAAGGTTTAAATACCTTAGTTATTGATGTTTCTGAGTTTGATTTTGAAAAGAATAAGAGTGATTACAAGAAGGTTATTGGTATAATTAATAAAAGCACTTCTTAAATCCTTGCCAAATGGATGAACCACCTCACAATAATATCTATATTATAAAAATAAAACTCAGTCAAGCTATTTTAGGATGTGGCACTCTTAACTCATAACTCCGAACTCATAACTACTTTTCCAACAATTCCAATTTCTCGGCAAAATATTCACAAAAATCTCGCATGGTAGCGGTCATTTTCTCATCATTTGTGGCACGTAAAAAAGTGTCGGACATGGAAAGTAAAGTTTGATGGAAAAAATGCTGCATTTCGTTAAGCGGCATATCTTTTGTCCATAAATCCATTTTTAGAGTTTCCTTCTTTTTATCGTCCCACACGGAGATTAAAACTGCTTTTGTCGATTCATTTTCAATACCGCCATCTTTGGCATCCCATTTTAATTTTTCTGGGATTTTATTTTCGTCCAGTTCTACGGTAAATTTTATTTCGGAAGTTTTCATGGTCATTGGTCTGTGGTCGTTGGTCTGTGGTCGTTGGCGTTCATAATAAAGACGCAATCATTATGTCTCTAACAACCAAAGACTACCGACTATCTAACTGGTTTATATTTCGATTTTTTAAAAATTTCTTCATTTTTGGTTTTTAGCATTTCCTGCAAAGATGTATTAGTATTTTGCATGTAGGCTCTAACAATTTGCCAGCCAAACCAAACACCTATCCTGCCAGGAGTTTCATTGTCATTGGCTTGATAAAATTTGGAAAAGGGGGCATTGTCTATAAAACGTCGCGACAATTCCTGTTCAGTGCTGAATAATAATTTATTCTGAACAAAATATTTCCAAACTTCTTCGTCATTAAACTCCGCCCACTCTATTTGCTCTTCGGTATAACCCATTTTATTGGCATCTGAAACTTTTGGCAAATACGCATCTAATAAATACATTTTTTTGCCTTGTTGCACCATTCTAGACACAAAAGTTCTATCTGTTGAAAATGGTATTTGAACATTGGTAATGGCGTTGGCGACATCGACAATTAAATGGTCTTTGGTAAAATTTTGTTTGATGTAATTCGGAAAACTTTCATAAATTTTACTATCCTTTCCTAAATAAATATCTAAAGAAATTAACAACAAACTATCTGCATAAACCACCTTGGTTTCATAATCAACGTTTGACAATAACGTAACTACTTTAGGTGAATTAAATTCAGGATAATAAAATTTTATATGCTTAAATAAATTTTCTAATTGCTCTTTTTCATCAGAAAAATCGCTAAATACTTTTTGAGTTTCAGCATATAACTCCTGCTCATCTTTGTTTTGTATTTTTTGTAACCAAATACTATCATGGTTTTGAGCAGGAAACAAATATGGATACTTGCTTTTTAATACAGGTAACTTTTCAGAATTAGCTGTATAAAACTCTTGGTCAAAACGATGAACATCAACATCAACCAAAATATCGGATACATCAATATCGAGCTTTTCTTTTTTTGTACAACTCGTAAAAGCAATGAATAAGATTAAAATAGAAATGTATTTGTACATTTTGGTAAATGATTTTTATTTTTTAGTATTTTCGCTTAACCGCTTTTGTCATCCCCGCCATTCGTCTTTACTCTGGGTAAACTCCATCAGGAATCTTGGCAAAAGTACTAAAATGTAATACAATGCAAACAGAAAAAGTAACAAAACATATTGTAGATTGGCTAAAAGATTATGCAACAAAAGCTGGAGTAAAAGGATTTGTTGTGGGCATATCGGGCGGCATAGACTCAGCGGTTACTTCAACTTTATGTGCTGAAACGGGATTGGAAGTACTTTGTTTAGAAATGCCAATACACCAAGCTGAAAGTCAAGTTAATAGAGCTCAAGAACATATTGCACAACTTAAAGAGCGTTATGCAAAAGTAAGTTCAAAAAATATTAATTTGACTTCTGTTTTTGATGCCTTTGACGAGTTGCTCCCTGATGATGCCACTTCTGATAAAGTAGATTTATCAATGGCAAACACAAGAGCAAGATTACGAATGACCACGCTCTATTATTTTGCAGGGATACATAGTTTGTTGGTTTGCGGCACTGGTAATAAAGTAGAGGATTTTGGTGTAGGCTTTTTTACTAAATATGGTGATGGCGGTGTTGACCTTAGCCCAATAGCCGATTTGATGAAATCGGAAGTATATAAAATTGGAAAACACTTAAACGTACCCGAATCGATTTTAAAAGCAAAACCTACGGATGGTTTATTTGGTGATTCCAGAACCGATGAAGATCAGATTGGTGCGAGTTATGACGAACTAGAATGGGCTATGAAAATGGTTGCCCAAGGGAAAACCATTGACGAATTTGATGGCCGAGCGAAAAAGGTTATTGAAATTTATTTGCAACGTCATAGAGCTAATAAACATAAAATGGTACCGATACCGGTTTGTGAGATACCTGATGAGTTGATGAAATAAAGGTTTTTTCTGTTTGTGGTTTGTAGTTTTCTGTTTAATCGTTTAATCGTTTAATCGAAAAAAAAGAAATTTATTGCATAATTCAAAGTCGCAGGTACAAAATCTAACGACCAAAGACTACAGACCACCGACCATCAAACCACCCTATTCAGTTTTTCATAAAGTAGCTTTTTAAGCTCGGTATAATTTACCACCATTTCTAACATAGATTGTCTTTCTTCTTCAGGGGTTTCTTCATCCATCAATTCCTTTATTTTTAGTTCAATAAGAATTCTACGCAGATTTAATATAGCATCCATTACGAGTTTAGAAAGACTTTTTTCTTTGGTGCGGACATAGATTTCTTTACGTTCCCAATCGCTTAATATATATTTTTCATCGTCCATTAAAATATCAGTCACCATTTTACCCAATTCAGGGTCTTCATGATTTATAAAGCCATCTGAGTTTATCTTTTCATTTTGATTTAATTGGTGAATTACATCAAAATATATTTTTTGGAAAATTTCATTGCTAAACTCAATTTCGTCATCCTGCAAATGCAAGTAAATCTCATTGGCAATGGTATTTTGGTAGTTTTCTTTTACCAATTTGGTTTTGCCTTCTTCGTCTTCAACTTCTACATAATCTTCAAAATCTATTTCCTTATTGCCATACAGCAACAGGATTTCAATCAATTTTCGTTCTAACTTATTTAATTGATCTGTTTTTTTAAAAGCAATTTTTTCGGACTTTTCTACGGTAAAAGCTTCTTGCTGCTCCTCTATGGGACGTTTGGCTGCTTCACGTTCTTCTTTTTTAGAGATTTGTGCCAATTCGCTGAACAGAACACGTTCGGAAATGTCCATAATCTTGGCACATTCCTGCACATAAATTTCACGTTGAATCTGATTGGGAATTTTAGAAATCGTAGCCACAATATCTCTTATCAATCCTGCTTTTTTTACGGGATCGTCCTTCACCTCATCCATCAATAAAGAAACTTTAAAACGGATAAAATCCTGAGCATTGGTGTCTAAATATTCTTGTAGCTTTTCTAAAGAATTCTTTTTCGCAAAAGTGTCAGGATCTTCTCCGTCAGGGAAGGCAACCACTTTCACATTCATGCCTTGTTCTAAAATCAAATCAACACCACGTATGGAAGCTCTGATTCCTGCTGCATCACCATCAAAAAGCACGGTAATATTAGGTGTTAACCTGCTTACCAATCTAATCTGGTCAGAAGTCAAAGCGGTACCTGAAGAGGCCACCACATTTTGGATTCCCCTTTGATAGAAAGAAATAACATCGGTATATCCTTCCACCAAATAACAGTTGTCCTCTTTGGCTATACTTTTTTTGGCATTAAATATTCCATATAGGACTTTGCTTTTGTGATAGATTTCACTTTCAGGGGAGTTTAAGTATTTCGCCGCTTTCTTATCAGAGGTCAATATTCTACCTCCAAAACCTAAAACACGCCCAGACATACTATGAATGGGGAAAAGTACTCGACCTTTAAAACGGTCAAAATATTTACTTTGATTCGGAACTGATTGGTTTTCTTTGACGATGGTCAATCCCGTTTTTTCAAGAAATTCTAGTTGATACCCTTTTTTTAATGCGGTATCAGTAAATGCAGACCATTCGTCTAAGGCATAGCCGAGTTCAAACTTTTCAATAGTTTTATCTGTAAAGCCACGCTCTTTAAAATAGCTCAGCCCTATGGCTTTACCCTTTTGGGTATTTAATAAAACATCATGAAAATAATTGCGGGCAAATTCAGAAACCAAATACATACTTTCGCGTTCACTAGCCTGAACTTTCTGTTCGTCTGACTGTTCGGTTTCCTCAATTTCTATATTGTATTTCTTTGCTAAATACCTAATGGCTTCAGGATACGAATAATGTTCGTGCTCCATTAAAAAAGAAATGGCATTGCCACCCTTGCCCGAACTAAAGTCTTTCCAAATTTGCTTAACGGGAGACACCATAAAAGATGGTGATTTTTCGTTAACAAAAGGACTTAGACCCTTAAAATTACTTCCCGCTTTTTTGAGTTGTACAAAATCACCAATAACCTCTTCGACACGAGCCGTTTCAAAAACTTTGTCTATGGTGTTTCTGGTTATCAAAAGATGTTAGATTTTAGACTTATGATTTTAGACTTATCAGCAAACATTAATTATGATAAAAAAAGAGAAATAAATACTATACAACAATTAACGAATTTAGAACTCTAAAAGGATTCTCTGTGACCTTTCGGAGTTAAGTTAAAAAGTTTTTTTACAAAAACTATTCTAAAATTAAATTAGGAGCATTAAAAAACCCAAAGATTCAATAAATTTATCTCCACCAATCATTTTGGCTCCCCTCCTTCGGAGGGGTTGGGGGAGGCTTTACGACACTGCTTTCAATTTACTTAATGTAGATTTTTCCATTTTACTCTCAGCATATTTTTTGGTCACCCTTAATTTTTTGTTTTCGCCTCCAGGTAATTCAAACATGGCGTCGGTTAAAATGGCTTCGCATAAAGAGCGTAATCCACGTGCACCTAATTTATATTCTACAGCTTTTTCAACAATATAATCTAATGCTTTTTCGTCTATGGAAAATTCAATATCATCCATTTCAAACAGTTTTGTGTATTGTTTGATAATGGCATTTTTTGGCTCGGTTAAAATAGCCCTCAAGGTTTCCGCATCAAGTGGATTCATATAAGTTAGCACGGGTAAACGCCCTATAATTTCAGGTATCAATCCAAAATCTTTTAAATCTTTAGGAACAATATATTGCAGTAAATTTTTATCATCTACTCTCTCTTCATTTTTTGAAGCACTATAACCAACAGCCTGCATATTTAGGCGTTTGCTTATAATTCTATCTACACCATCAAAAGCACCACCAGCTACAAATAAAATATTACGTGTATTAACCTCAACAAATTTTTGGTCAGGGTGTTTTCTTCCTCCTTTTGGTGGTACATTTACCACTGTACCTTCCAATAATTTTAATAAGGCCTGTTGCACACCTTCACCAGAAACGTCTCTTGTAATAGAAGGATTATCGCTTTTTCTAGCAATTTTATCAATTTCATCAATAAAAACTATACCTCTTTCCGCTTTTTGTACATTATAATCTGCCGCTTGTAATAATCGTGTTAATATCGTTTCAACATCTTCACCCACATATCCGGCTTCTGTTAATACCGTAGCATCTACAATGGCGAACGGAACATTCAACATTTTAGCGATGGTTCTTGCCATCAAAGTTTTACCAGTACCCGTTTCGCCCACCAACATGATATTACTTTTTTCAATTTCAATATCATCCTCGTCTTTTGTTGCTGGTTGTAATAAACGTTTATAATGATTGTAAACAGCAACGGACAACACTCTTTTTGCCTGTTCTTGTCCAATAATATATTGATCTAAAAAATGTTTTATTTCTTGTGGCTTTTTCAGGATTAACTCACCTGATAAACCACTCGTTTCAGTTTCGGCTATTTCCTTTACAACCAGACCGTGAGCCTGTTCAATACACCTATCGCAAATATGACCTTCCAAGCCCGCGATCAGCATATTGGTATCAGATTTTTTACGTTTGCAAAACGAACATTCTAATTCTTTCTTCTCTGCCATACTATTGCCTTCTTTAAAGTCCTTTACTAAAACTGGTTTTAGTTGTTTTTATTATGAATTCCTTAATAAAACCTCATCTATCATTCCATATTTTTTTGCCTCTTCCGCTTTCATCCAATAATCCCTATCAGAATCGTCATGTACTTTTTTAATGTCTTGACCAGAATGTTTTGCTATAATTTGATACAGTTCATCTTTTAATTTTAGAATTTCCCTAGCAGTAATTTCGATGTCAGATGCCTGTCCTTGGGCACCACCTAATGGTTGGTGAATCATAATTCGTGAATGAGGTAATGCTGAACGTTTCCCTTTTTCGCCAGCACACATTAGCACAGCTGCCATAGAAGCGGCAATACCAGTACAAATGGTGGCTACATCAGGTTTTATAAACTGCATGGTGTCGTAAATACCTAAACCAGCATATACACCACCACCCGGGGAATTTACATATATAGAAATATCTTTTGAAGCATCAGTACTTTCTAAAAACAATAATTGTGCTTGAATAACATTTGCCACATAATCGTCAATTCCTGTTCCTAAAAAGATAATTCTATCCATCATTAAACGCGAAAAAACGTCAAAAATGGCAATGTTCATTTTACGTTCTTCAATAATATTTGGGGTAAGGTTTACAGGGTACATTGCACTGATCATTTTATCGTAGTACAAACTGTTGATTCCTTGGTCTTTTATAGCGAATTTTTTAAATTCTTCTCCGTAATTCATGTGTTGTATTTTGTTTATGTTAAGACGGTAAATATACTAACTAATTACGAAAGTAAGAAGTTGTTGGTTTTCTAATTAAAGCAAACTCATTCATTATGAAAAATGCCATGAATACACTAATTTTTTCTTTATCATCAATTGATGTAAAAAGAATTCATACTAATTTTAAAAAATCTATAGATTTTTTATTCGTGATAATTATTTTTACCACGATATTTCGGTTTTATTCGTGTATTAGTGGCAAAAAAGATACTAAAATAGAGGTATTGGATTTACTCTGGTTCATTAATAAAATTTTACAAAAAATGTTTTTTCAATTCAAAAATTAATTAATTTTACATAACTTAATTTAAATGATTATGGAAAAATAATTTCCTACCTTCCAATTAGCTATTTTGCCCAACGGCTTGGGATAAAAGGCTGTCCTTGTTTTATATATGACTGTTTCCTCAGCATATTTTCTGAAAATTTTGAAAAATTTTTAATTTATAAATTATTAAAAAGATGAAAACATTTGTAATTTTAGTTTTTACCGTATTGTCTTACGCGAACATTAATGCACAAGACCAATATAAATTTACTGGAACTTTTTCTGGTTTAACCGATGAATATTACTTTAATTTTAAAGATGCCGATAATAAAATAACCGTTTTTAACGAAATAGATAATGAAGTTGAAGCTGATTTGTTTGATGAAGAAACGGTAGGCAAAAAGTTTGAAATAACTTGGGAAAAAATGACCATTGAATTAACCGATGAAAATGGCGAGCCAACTGGTGAGACCGAGCAAGGCAAACGAATAGTTGGTATGAAAGAAGTACCAACCAAAAAAGTTTAGGTAAAAAAGTGTATTATAAAAAAATCCCGAAATTAAAATTTCGGGATTTTTTATTTTGCATAATTATGCTACTTATTTATAAACTTCTTTTACAAAGTCGTCAAAACTAACTTCTTTGGTTTTTAACTTTACGTTTTCTTTATAAAAAGTCAATAATTTCTGACTCATTAATTGTTCTGATAAACGCTTAGCTTCTTCTTGATTACTCAAAATTCTACCCGCAATATCTTCTAATTCTTTTTCTTCTGGATTTGCATTGCCATATTGAGCCATCTGACTTTTAATGAAACCTTTAGCAAACTCTTTTAGCTCCTCATAAGTTACCTGAAGGTTATTGTCTTTACTTATTTTGCCTTCAATAAGTTGGTAACGCAACCCTTTTTCAGATCTGTTATATTCTTCTTCAGCCTCTTGCTCGGTCAATTGTTTTTCACCGGCCACGGCTATCCATTTTTGTAAAAACTCCGAAGGCAGGTCAAATTTGGTGTTTTCAATTAACGCTTCTGTTACGGCATTTAGCAACTGTTGATCAGATTGTTGCTCAAATTGCTTTTCAGTATCCTCCTTTAAACGCTTTCTAAATTCTTTTTCGTCAGACACAACACCTTCACCAAATAATTTATCAAACAATTCTTGATTTAATTCTGCTGGTTCCGTTTCAGAAATTTCTTCAACGGTGAATTTTACTTCTACATCTAGATTATGAGTATCGTCATGAGAAACACCTAGATGATTTTCCAATAAATGATCATCTGTAAATAACCCTTTCGTCTTTAGTGTAATAACATCTCCTACCTTTGCTCCAATAAACAGTTTTGAATTGGTTTTACCTTTTATTTTGTCTAATTTAAAGGTTGTTTTCTTCTCAATTTCTTTCTCTTCATTAACAAAAGTACCTGTAATGTTTGAGTTTTCAGCAATCTCAGTTTGAGAGATAATTTTACCGTAACGCTCTTGTATATTAGCTATTTGATCGTTCAACATTTTTTTGTCGGCAACAATTTTATAGCTAGTAATTGCTTTTTTAGGTTGCAAGTTAACTTCAAATTCCGGTACCAGACCCAATTCAAATTCAAAAGAGAACTGATCTGCATCCCAAGAAAAATCTTCTTGTGTTTTAGGCAGAGGATTTCCTAAAATATCCAGCTTCTCTTCAACTAAAAACTTACTTAAAGATTCTTGCAATAATTTATTTACCTCATCAATTAAAACAGGCTTTTCGTACTGCTTTTTGACCAAGCTCATTGGCACATGACCTTTTCTAAAACCTGGAATGTTTGCTTTTTTACGATAATCTTGTAAAATTTCAGCTACTTTGTTCTGATAATCTTCTTCTGTAATATTAATTTTTACTACAGCATTTAAATCATCAATATTTTCTTTAGTAATGTTCATCTTATATCTATTAATTGTAATATTGCCTTAAGCGGGTGCAAAATTAGTAAATTTTTAGGTATTATTTATTTTCTGTTGCTATTATTTATTTGTACTGTTATTGTCCATCAATCCACCCAAAAATTTATAGTAACAATCTGAATTAAATTGCCTAAAATCAATTACGGATTCAGATTTAATTAACTCTCTAATTCTTTTCTTTTTGGTTCTTTTAAAAAAGAATAAAGTATCGACTGAAAAAAGGATAGCAATAGACTAAAGAGCAATGCATACCAAAATCCCGATACGGCGAAACCATCAACCAGTTTATCTGCCAATAAAATAATAAGTGCATTGATTACAAATAAAAACAGACCAAGTGTGATTATAGTTAATGGTAAGGTAAATAATATTATTAAAGGTTTTATAAAAATTCGCAGCAAACCCAATACAACAGCTACAATTATGGCAGTTGTATAAGATTCAACAGCAACTCCCGGTAAAATTTTTGCTAGAATAACTACTGCGATTGCGGTTAAAAGTACTCTTAGAATTAATTTCATATTAACAATTTAAATTGAATTATATAATAGTCAACTTATATGCCAAAGCACTCTTCACTAAAGAAAACTGACAACATAGTCGTAAAAATCCGTCGGATTCTCTGCATGTAGCCAATGCCCTGCATTTTTGACAGTTTTTACCAATGCTTTTGGAAAATGAGTTTCTATTAAAGCAACATCATTATCAGTAATATAACCGGAATTTTCACCTCTTAAAAACAAGGTTTCTCCATTAAAAGCAGCCAATGTTGGCAATGGAGTACCAATTTCGTCAATATTTTCTTTCAGTGCTTCCAAATTAAACCGAAACGCAAGTTGTTCTTTGTTTTTCCAATATACATTTTTAAGTAGAAACTGCCGGACTCCCCATTCTGGAATGTATTCTTTTAGAACTTCTTCTACTTCTCCCCTTGTCTTTTGTTCTGAAAAATCAATTGCTGACAAACCTTCTAGAATAGTATCGTGATGACGAGGATAAAACTTTGGCCCAATATCAGCAACTATCAATTTATTTACTTTATCCGGATGTGTTACCGCAAATAACATCGCTGTTTTACCTCCCATGGAATGCCCAATGGTGTTTACACTTTTTAGTTTATGGTGTTCAATATACCTTAATGAATCTTCAACCATCAGCTCATAACTAAACTCCTCTGAGTGAAAACTCCTACCATGATTTCGTTGGTCAATCAAATGTACTTCATAATGCTCTGAAAATTTTTTTGCCAAAGTTTTCCAATTATCGCCCATGCCTAAAAATCCATGCAGAATTAAAAGAGGTTCTCCTTTACCTTTAATATTTGAACTTAAAATTTCCATTATTGCAATTTATATAAATACATATTTACTACATTTTCCAAGCCTAAATACAATGCTTCCGATATTAGGGCATGGCCAATAGAAACTTCCAATAAATTTGGAACACTATCAGCAAAATATTTAATATTTTCTAGGCTTAAATCGTGTCCTGCATTTATTCCTAATCCCAACTTTGTAGCCAATTCAGCCGAATCTACATAAGGTTTTATAGCATTTTTATTCCCAGCAGCGTATTCTGTGGCGTAGGCTTCGGTATAAAGTTCTATTCTATCGGCACCAGTTTTAACGGCGGCCTCAATTAACTCTAAATTAGGATCCATAAATATGGAAGTCCTTATTCCGTTTTTTTTAAATTCAGTAATCACTTCAGTTAAAAAACTTTGGTTTTTTATGGTATCCCAACCTGCATTTGAAGTAATAGCATTTACAGCGTCTGGTACCAGAGTAACCTGTGTCGGTTTTACATCCAAAACCAAATCGATAAATTTTTGAATCGGATTTCCCTCTATATTATATTCGGTAGATACAATTGGTATCAAATCATATGCATCTTGGTATCTAATATGCCTTTCGTCCGGTCTGGGATGAATTGTAATGCCTTGGGCACCAAAATCCTGTACATCAGCTGCAACATTAAGCAAATTTGGGGTATTTCCACCCCTAGAATTTCTCAACGTTGCAATTTTATTAATATTCACACTTAATTTAGTCATTATTCGTTTTATTATAACTTTCAAAAAAAATTTACAAAAACAAAATTAGTGTATTTGTAGTTTAATTTTAGTTATTTTGCAATAGATTATGAACACATCAGATTATATAACAAAAGACGTAAAACCATTATTGATTACGGATAATGTAAGCAAAGCCAAAGGGTTATTTAACTTATTGACTTTTACACATTTACCTGTATTGGAAAATGGGAAGTTTATTGGCTTAATTGCCGAAAATGACGTGCAAGCCATAGTTGAAGATAAGAAACCAATTTCTGAATATAACTATTTGTTTCAATCCTTTTTTGCTCGCAAAAACACCAATTGGTTTGAATTATTGAAAATATTTGCCTTGAACGAGGCTACCATAATTCCAGTTGTTACCGAAAAACTAGGCTATTTGGGATATTATGAATTGGCAGATATTTTGCACATTTTTAACAGCACCCCTTTTTTAAATCAGAGCGGTGCCGTTATGGTGGTTTCTAAGGGTGTTGATGATTACTCTTTTAGCGAAATTTCTCAAATTATAGAGTCTAACAATGCAAAAATGTTAGGTGCTTTTATTTCAAACATCAATGAGGAAACAGTCGAAGTTACCGTTAAAATTAGCGATCATGATCTTAACAATACTATACAATCTTTCAGAAGATATAACTACACTATTTTAAATAGTTTTCATGTTGATGAATATTTAAACACACTTAAAGAAAGATCAGATTATTTGCAAAAATATTTGGACATATAGCAATAAAAACCAAAGGATGAAAGTAGGTATTTACGGACAATATTATAAAGGTGAAGCTATAAGTTACATAGAAATACTATTAAAAACCCTTGCCGAAAAAAATATTGAAGCCTTTATTGAGGAAGATTTTTATGACCTTATAAAGGTTAATAATTTTCCCGAAAAAGAATATCAAACTTTTAGTAGCTATAAAGATTTAGACAATTCTTTCGAAGTTATGCTTACCGTTGGCGGTGACGGTACTTTTTTAAGAGCGGTAACTTATGTAAGAGATTTAGACATACCCGTTTTAGGGGTAAACATTGGTCGATTAGGGTTTTTGGCAACTGTTCAAAAAGAAAGTATTCCTGAAGCAATTAATTTATTGATTACAAAAAAATATACTATTAATGAGCGGACTTTATTGAGCGTAAGTTCCAATCAAAAAAACGAAGAACTTTCTGAGATTAACTTTGCATTGAACGAAATTGCCGTTAGCCGAAGAAATACTACCTCAATGATTACGGTTGAATCTTATTTAAATGATGAATATTTAACTTCTTATTGGGCTGATGGGTTAATTATTGCCACACCAACAGGTTCTACCGGGTATTCGTTAAGTTGTGGCGGCCCTGTAATAACTCCAAATACCAGAAGTTTGGTTTTGACCCCTATTGCCCCTCATAATTTAAATGCCAGACCTTTAATAATTCCTGAAAATACAACCATTAAGTTAAAAATAATCTCAAGAGAGAAACAAGCTTTATTATCTTTAGATTCTAGAACAACAACTATTAATAGCAATTCTGAGATAACGATTAAAAAAGCCAAATTTTCGCTTAAAACTATCCAGCTGGACCAACAGACTTTCTTTAAAACACTCAGGGAAAAATTACTTTGGGGCGAAGATAAACGTAACTAAAACCTTATATGTTAACAATATTTTGTGAAAACTTAACCATCTTCACAACAATATTTTACCATTAAAACTGTTTATCAAAAAAGGACTTTTTATCCTTTAAAACCTAATAGTTTTAATTATATTTGCAAACATTTTTAAAAATGAGAAAAAGGCTTTTATTTTACGTATTTATACTAATTACAAGTATTTCGTCAGCACAATTATACGAAGGTGGTGTTTTTTTAGGTGGTAGTAATTATATTGGCGATATTGGATCGGAATTTTACATCCAGCCCAATAGAATTGCTGTTGGCGGTATTGCAAAATTTAACTATACGCCCAGAATTACGTTCAGAGCTACGGGTTTATATACCCGGCTACATGATAGTGATAGTAGAGCCCAAAGTACTTTTAGACAAAATAGAGGTCTTCAATTTAGAAATTCAATATTAGAAGCCGCTCTTGGCGTGGAATTTAGCTTTTTTAAATACAGCTTATCTAAAACTGGATTTACACAAACACCTTATATAATAGCACAGGTTGGAGCAGTAAATTATGCGTCAATTGGTCCTGGAGGTGTCTCAAAAAGAACTACTTCTGTTGTTTTTCCCGTTGGTCTTGGCTACAAAATGAAGTTAATGGAGAATGTTGGTATAGCAATTGAATCTTCATTTAGATATACTTTTAAAGATGTAATTGATGGTAACAATCATGCAATTACAAACGATCCAAATCGTACTTTTGGAAACCCAAATAGTAAGGACTGGTACGTCTTTACAGGAATTACCATAGTTTATGCCTTTGGAAGACCAGGTTGCTATACTGGTGTCTTTTAACATGTAATGGATATATTAACTCAAATAAATACTCATAAGCTCCCTAAACACGTTGCCATAATTATGGATGGTAATGGACGTTGGGCCAAACAAAAAGGAATGTTGAGGGTTTTTGGGCACAGAAACGGTGTTAAAGCTGTTAAACAAACAGTTGAAGCTGCCGCAGAAATAGGTATTGAAGTACTTACCCTCTACGCATTTTCTACCGAAAATTGGAACAGACCAAAATCTGAGGTAAAAGCTTTGATGAAAATTCTGATAAGTTCATTAAAAGATGAATTGGAAACTTTTCAAGAAAACAATATCAAACTTCAGACTATTGGCCAGACCCAAAATCTGCCAAAAAAAGCACAAAAAGAACTGCTGGAAGTTATCGAATTGACCAAAAATAATACTAAGATGGTCTTAAATTTGGCTTTGAGCTATGGTTCAAGAGAAGAAATTGTTAATACTATTAGAAATATTTCTAAAAAAGTTGTTAATAAGCAACTTTCTATCGAAGAAATTGATGAAAAAATTATAAATAATCATTTATATACATTTACTTTGCCCGACGTTGATTTTTTGATACGGACTAGTGGTGAAAAACGCATCAGTAATTTTTTATTATGGCAAATTGCCTATGCTGAACTGTACTTTACAGATGTATTATGGCCCGATTTTAGAAAAGAAGATTTTTTTAAAGCAATTTTAGAATACCAACATAGAGAAAGACGCTTTGGGAAAATTAGTGAACAAATTCAAAATAATAATGATTAGAAAACTAAAGGTCAACCTATTACTCTTAGTATTTACGTTAACAGCATTATTAAGTAATGCACAAGACATCCCCCAGATAACCAAATCAACGGATACAATAGTTACTCCCCCTGTAATTGATAGTTTAGCTACAAAAACTACAGATACAATTCCTCCCAAAAAGATTAGTTTAGACGATATTAATTTCAGAAAAGTCAATACCTATATTTTAGGTGGTATCTCCGTAAAGGGAAATCAGCAATTTTCCGATCAATCCATAACTGTTTTTTCCGAACTTAGTGTAGGGCAGCCCATAAAAATACCTGGAGATAAACTTACGGCTGCCATAAAAAAACTATGGAACTCCAAACTGTTTAGCAACGTTGATGTTTATGTTACCAAAATAGATGACAATACAATCTATTTGGAATTTGAAGTACAGGAACTATCAAAAATAAGTTCGGTTACCGTTGAGGGCGTTAGAAAAAACAAAGGTGAGGAGCTAATTAAAGAAACAGAGTTTAAAAAAGGGGCAATGCTCACCGAGAACCTTGTAACCACAACAAAAAATTATATTAAAAAGAAATATGTGGATAAAGGTTTCTTAAAAACAAAAGTTACAATAAATACTAAAATTGACACTACTGATAATAATGCTGAAAAAGCTCTGATAGTTATTGACAAAGGCAATAAGATAAAGATTAAGAACTTACGCTTCCACGGTAATGAAAAATTTAATGACAAACGTTTATCAAAATATCTTAAAAAAACTAAAGAAAAAAAGTTCTATCGCTTTTGGAAAGCTTCTAAATATATTGAAGAAGAATATGATGCCGATTTAGAAAGGTTGGTCGAGAAATATCAAGAAAAAGGCTACCGTGATGCCCAAGTTTTAAAAGATTCCATTTCTTGGAACGATGATAATACCATCAATTTGGATATTACGGTAAACGAAGGTAAAAAATACTATTTTGGCGATATAGAATTTTTAGGCAATACCGTTTATTCCGATACTATTTTACATCAATTTTTAGGATTGGAAAAAGGTGATGTTTACAACGGCAAGTTATTAAATGAACGGATTAAAGGTAATGGTACGCCAGACTCACAAGATATTACTAATTTTTACCTGAATAACGGTTACCTGTTCTCTAATGTTATTCCAGTTGAAACCAGAGTGAAAAACGACACTATAGATATACAGATAAGAATTAGGGAAGATGAACCCGCTACCATTAGAAAAATAACATTAGTTGGTAACGAGGTAACCAACGACCATGTATTGCTGCGAGAAATGCGTACCATGCCCGGCCAATTGTTCAGTAGAGAAGATATTATACGGACTATTAGAGAAGTAGGTCAATTGCCCTATATTGACCCGGAAAGTATTGTACCTGATGTACAACCAAATTATGCTGATAAAACTGTTGATATTGAATATAGTGTTGTAGAAAAAGGTGCCAGTCAAATAGAACTACAAGGTGGTTTTGGGGGGAATACTTTTATAGGTACATTAGGTTTATCTTTCAGTAATTTTTCCATAAAGAATCTATTTAACGGCAGTGAATACAAACCCGTACCCAGAGGTGACGGCCAAAGTGTGGCGTTGAGAGCACAGGCAAGTCGTTTTTCAAATTCTTACAGCCTATCGTTTACTGAACCTTGGTTTGGCGGTAAAAAACCAAAATCGCTATCATTTTCTGTATATAGTTCTAGCCAGTTTAGCTATAATTATAGAACTAGAAAAGTAGATAAAAACCAGAAATTGAATATAATTGGTGCCACTGTTGCTTTAAGCCAGAGGTTGAAATGGCCGGATGATTATTTTACATTGTCAACAGCTCTTAGCTATCAACGTTTTAATTTAGACAACTTCTTTTTAGGTACTTTTGGTTTTAACAATGGAGTTTCCAACAACTTATCTTTGGGTATAAATTTTGGCAGAAGTTCTGCGGGTTATAACCCAATATTTCCCACACAAGGTTCTACTTTTAATATAGGTGCAAAACTTACGCCTCCGTATTCTTTATTCGACAAAAAAGATAAAGATTATGCAACCATGACCTCCGCAGAAAAATTTAAACTACTTGAATACTATAAATTAAACTTTAGCGGTAAATGGTACAGTAAAATAATGGGTAAACCTCAGCACGAATTGGTTTTAATGTCTAATGTTGAGTTTGGTTTTTTGGGTGCTTATAACAATAAGTTAGGGGTTTCTCCTTTTGAACGTTTTTATTTAGGTGGTGATGGTTTGGCATCTGGGCAATTTGATGGAAGAACCACTGTAGGTTTACGTGGTTACGAAAACAATAGTTTGTCTTCTAACTTAGGGAGTACAATTTATAATAAATTTTCATTAGAGCTCAGGTATCCTATAACCCTAAAACCAACGGCATCCATTTATGTATTAGGGTTTTTAGAAGGTGGCAAGGCCTATGACGGGTTTACCAACTTCCAACCTTTTGATTTAAAACGATCTGCTGGGGCAGGAATTAGAATACACATGCCAGCTTTTGGATTGCTGGGTATAGATTTTGCTAAAGGTTTCGATACCGACCTATTTACACCTGGTCAATCGGTACATTTTATTATCGGTCAACAATTCTAAACTAAATTAGTACATTTGCATAACTATTTTACTTTGGCACGGTTTTTTCTAAATACACATTGCACTATGATACGTAAAATAATTTTTATACTGACTTTATTTGCAAGTACTGTTATTGTAGCTCAAAAAGCACAAAAATTAGCGTATATAGATATGCAGTATATTTTAGATAACGTACCTGAATATGTTGAAGCAGAATCTAGACTAAATGCTAAAGTTATTACTTGGCAACAGAAATTGGATGCTATAAAAAGTGAAATAGAAACATTAAAAACAGAGTTAAATAATGAAAAGGCTTTGTTAACTGATGATCTTATTGAAGAAAAGCAGGAAGATATAGAAATTAAAGAGTTGGATCTGAAAAATTTGCAAGCCGCTTATTTTGGACCAAACGGAGATATGTTCTTTTTACGTCAACAATTGGTAAAACCTGTACAAGACCAAATTTATAACGCCGTACAAGAAATAGCGGTAGCAAAAAAATATGATTTTGTTGTGGACAGGTCAAGTGATTTGCTAATGCTTTACGCTAACAACCAATATGACATTAGCGAACTGGTATTGAGTAAAATAGTTAAAGGTAGAAAGGTAAAAGCTATTGCAGAAAAGAAAGAAGAACGTATTGAAGCTCAAGCAGAAGCTATTGAAACAGCTAAAACCAAAGCGGAAGAAAGAAATGCTAAAAACGAGGCTCTTAGAGAAAAAATAAGATTGCAAAACGAGGCTAAAGCAGCAAAACGAGCTGAGGCTATTAAAGCCAAACAAGAAGCCCGCCAAAAACGGTTAGATGAAATTGCGAGACTGAAAAAAGAACGGGAAGAAAAAATAAAACAGAAACAAGATACGACTAAGGTTAAGGAGTAGTTCGGAGTATTGTCAGTTCGAGTGTTTTTTGTGTAACGAAGTGAAACAAAAAATGTATCGAGAACTAGAACCAAGAAGAAAGTAAATACTAAAAAACGCGGTTGAATCATTAAAAGGTTGCCATGTTGCATTTGAGATTAGCTTTAAACGATAACATTTTCGTTTATGCTCCTCGCAATGAAATAAGAAACAAGTAATAGAAAATAAACAATAATTAATAAATTAAACAAAAATGAAACTATTTAAAAATCTACTATTAGCAAGTGTGTTACTATTTGGAGCTATGACGGTGAATGCACAGTCAAAAGTAGCACATATTAATACCGATGAGCTGGTTGCCGCCATGCCAGAGACCATACAAATGCAAGAGGAACTTAAAAAAGTGGTACAGGCATATCAGGCTGATTTCAAAGAGCAAACAACTGCATTGCAAACAAAAATGAAAAAGTACGATCAAGAAGCTCCCACTCAAACGGATGCAGAAAATCAAAAAAGATTACAAGAAGTACAAGAATTGCAACAAAAATTAAGAATGTACCAACAAACCGCTCAAGAAGAAATGCAAAAAAAAGAGTATGACCTGTACAAGCCAATCGCTGAAAAAGCACAAAAAGCAATTGAGGAAGTTGCTGCGGCAAAAGGAATTGAATATGTATTTGATTCAACTCCTGGCAAAGGTTTAGTTATTGATAATGGTTTGGATTTAATGGCAGATGTAAAAGCTAAATTAGGTATCAAATAAGATTTAATTTTTTACATAACAAATTTCAAAGTCCTGTCTTAGACGGGATTTTTTGTTTCAATAAGTAACCGTTCATGATTCATTCCTTTATATTTGTAATATGATTTCTAAAAATTCCATTGGTGTTTTTGATTCTGGTGTAGGGGGTATTTCTATATTGAAAGAACTGATTCAGTTACTACCAAATGAAAATACAATCTACCTTGCCGATAGTAAAAATGCTCCGTATGGAGAAAGATCAAAACAAGAAATTATAGATTTAAGTATAAAAAATACTGAATATCTTTTAAGCAGAAATTGCAAAATTATTGTTGTGGCCTGTAATACCGCAACTACAAATGCTATTGACTATCTTCGATCAAATTACAATGTTCCTTTTATTGGTATTGAGCCTGCCATTAAACCTGCTGCTCTACAAACCAAAACCAATGCCATTGGCATTTTAGCAACTAAAGGCACCTTAAGCAGCGATCTGTTCCATAGTACTTCGCAAAAGTTTACAGAAGGTATTACTGTTATAGAAACTATCGGCGAAGGTTTGGTACCTTTAATAGAAAATAATCAAATTGAAAGCTTAGAAATGGAGCAGCTTTTACAAAAATTTTTACGACCCATGCTGCAAAAAAAAATAGATTACTTGGTGCTGGGCTGTAGTCACTACCCTTTTTTAATTCCTCAAATCAAAAAGATAGTTGGCAAAAACGTTACTATAATTGATTCTGGAGAAGCGGTAGCACGACAAACAAAAACTATATTAGATAAAAATAACCTACTTAATATATCTAAAAAAGTTCCTCAACATAATTTATACAGCAATGCAGATGTAAAGACTCTAACACATATAGTTGAAGGCGTTACAGATACTGCACATATAGCATACCTAAACTTCTAAAATCTTTCACAAAAGACAATAAAACAAGAAAGCCGCACTAGGTGCGGCTTTCTAAAGTTTTTGGGGAATATAATTTTTGTCGCTAAACACTTATGAAAACACCCAAAAAAGAAAAGGACGAATCCCTTTCAAAGTAGACTGCTAAGATATAAATTATTTTTATAAATCCACAACAAAAAATAAAAAAAAGAATTAAAATTTTGTTAAAATAAAAACAGCCATGCTGAATAGCACGGCTGTTTCAATTTTTGGGTATTATTTGTCGCTAAACACTTATATAAATAACCCAATAAATAAGAAAAGGAATAAATGTAATAATAGGAGAATCCTTTTCTTTGTAGACCACTAATATATAAAATATTTTTAATTATTTAAAATTTCCAACAAAATAAATTGGTTTAATTGAGCCCCTAATTTGTTGAAATTATTATCCGCTACTAAAAGTAAAGATTTATTGCCATTTGCCAATGTTGGACCGAATGTTATCCCCTCAATATTATCGATAATTTTGTAGGTCATCTGATTTTTGACACTTTCAAAATCGAATAACAATTCTTTGGTAGCCGGAATAAAATCAAAATCTTTTAAGCTGTCCAAAGCAAGGCAATTGGTTGTTTTGGAAGCATCCATTTTAAAAATTTTTATAGTATTTCCCTGTTTACCCAAACCAGAAGAATAGCTGCGTTCAACAACTATAAATTTATTTTTTTCGTATTCCATTAAATCTGTTAGACCATTTACGGCAAAGTTCCTTTTGGGTGTCTTATCAATTTTACCTAAGAAATAGGCAAACTGCCTTGTTGGTTTTCGCGTTTTAGCATCAATGTAAGTTATTCTGATTGGTGATTTCGTCTCAGTAACAGTAGGTTCTGGCCCATCAGCCTCTAAGGGCAATTCCATTGCAATCCAATATCCTTTGTTGTCAAAGCTTGTGGACAACCCCTCTAGGGTGCCATTATTTCTGGGTTTTTCTAGGCTGGTTGCTTTTAACGCACCTGGAATTTCAAAAAAATGGCTTATTGTACCATCTGGTTTTACACTAAAAAATGATGGATCTTTTTTGTAATTAATACTTCCCTCACTAGTTATAAAAACCTGACTTGAATTTTTATCATATCTAATGGCTTCCAAATCTAAATATTGTGAGCTATCGTTAAACTTTATAACGTTGGTAAATACAATTGTATCAATTTTTGAATTGTTGATTTTTATATTAGCCTCGTAATATCTTGGATTTGAGGCATCATCGCAAACTAAATAATATTTACCGTTCGCGAAATCAATACCAGATAAGCCACCTACTAAAGTACTATCGATCCAGATATTTTCTGGCACAATATATTCATCTAAAAATTTGAGTTGTAATTTTCCTTTTAAAGGCGTTTTTGCAGATTTGCAATTTGCTAATACCGATACCAGCAATAATATGCAGAGAAATCTTTTCATTTAGTTTTCCCTCTTAAAATAAAAGTCCATTTTTTTATAAGTACTATCAATTTCTCCTTCAATCCAAGCATGAATAGAATCTTTTACTGGATTTGAGTAAGATATCTTGTTCGGAAAATCATGTTTTTCATTTACGAACGTATATACATCATTTTTTTCGGGTAAGAAGTTAAAAACAACTGGTTTTTCATCATTTTGATTCGGAACGCTTACAATAAGAACAACACCTTCAGGATTTTGTTTAATTGTCATATTCTCCTGAAAAACGGTATCATTTAACACTGTGGTATAGGCATAAGCTGTCAAAGTACTGTCATTTAATTGAGTCCAAGTCTCATACGATTGTTGATCTATTGTAATGTTAGTCCATTCACCAACAAGCCATTGTAATTGTTCTATTTTGTCAAACTTCTTTTTGACAATGGATTCATCTACAACGGTAGATTGCTCCTTGTTTTTGCAAGAACCAAAAATGACAATCAGCCCAATTAGAAATAATAATTTATTCATAATCTTATCATAAATATAGAGATAATACTAAACCAAACCTACAAGGTCTTGAAGACCTTGTAGGTTTTTTTAACGACCACCGACTACTCTTTGTACCAGCTGGAATATTTTACATAATTATTGGCAATTCTATCTATTTCACCCGAGATTAATTCCTCTGAAATATCTTTTATTTTTTTTGCGGGCGTACCTGCATAGATTGTCCCCGACTCCACTCTAGTTCCTTTTGTTACCACTGCACCTGCAGCAATAATGGAGTTGCTTTCTACAATACAATCGTCCATTACAATACTGCCCATTCCTATAAGAACATTATCTTGAATTGTACATCCGTGTACAATGGCATTATGTCCAATGGATACATTATTACCAATATTGGTGGGGCTTTTAAGATAAGTACAATGTATTACCGCTCCGTCTTGCACATTTACTTTGTTTCCCATTTTTATGTAGTGCACATCACCACGCAATACGGCGTTGTACCAAATACTACATTGATTTCCTATAGCAACATCACCAACTAAAACTGCGTTCTCGGCAATAAAACAATCTTTACCAAATTGAGGTGCTTTTCCGTTAAGTTTTTTTGAAATCATAACTATATACCCTTAAATCAAATAGGTCTCGACTTGGCCTGTATCGAGCGAAGTCGAGATGCTCGACCTGACAATTATTCACTACTTAAAATAAGATAAAAAATCTGCCTTTTTTGAGGCGGAAACACTTAACTCTTTTCCGTTTGACAATGTAACCGTACCTCCTTTTCCTTTTTTATAAGATGCAATATAAGACACATTTACCATATATGATTTATGGATGCGGGCAAAACCGCTATCTTTTAAAATATTTTCAAAATACTTTAGGGTTTTGCTTACTAGTTTCTTGTGGTTGTTGTCTAAGAATATTTCTGTATAATTATCATCGGCTTTGCAATACATAATGTCTTTCATTTCCAACACCTCAAAACCGTCTTGGGTAGGTATTGTAATTTTGCCTTCGTTGGCTTTAATTTTTGGAACCAAACCAACATTCTGTAATTCGCTTTCTTTAGTTCTTAACGTAGTTACATAATCTACCGCCTTAATCAATTCATCAATAGAAATTGGTTTTAACAAATAATAAGAAGCATGACTATTTAATGCTTCAATGGCATATTGATTGTAAGCGGTTACAAAAACCACCTCAAAAGTTGTGTTTCCTAGTTTTTCGAGTAAATCGAAACCACTACCATAAGGCATTTCCACATCCAAAAACACCAGATCTAAATCGTTATTTCGGATTAAAACAAGGGCTTCGTCAATATTTTCGGCTTCACCAACCACCTCAACGGTGGGGCAATATTTTTGTAGGTAATTTTTTAAAATTTCCCTACTCGTTTGCTCATCTTCTACTATAATGGTTTTTAGTTGCATGTATAATCTTGTAATTGTTGATTTGTGTAATTACCCAACCCCGAAAGGGTTTAAAACCCTTTCGGGGTTTGTTAATCTTTTTTTAGTATTAAAACAACCTTAGTTCCGGTTTTATCATCATACATATCTTCTATAAAAACATCAACTTTGTCTTTGTACATTTGGTTCAGTATTTTTATACGTTGTTTAATGTTCTGCATTCCTTTTGATTTTTGCTTTTTTTGATGTTCGGTTTTTAGAGCTTTAGATTTTGACCTGCCTATACCATTATCGGATATTTCAATTTTAATAGTTTCATCATCTACTTTGTCTAAACTCACTTTTAAAAATCCTTTTTCTTTTTTATAACGCAGCCCGTGCCAAACGGCATTTTCCACATAAGGTTGTAAGAGCATTGGTGGAATTTGAAATTGTCCTTGGTCAATGTTTTTATCAATGGTCAATTCATAATCAAATTTATCTTTAAAACGCGAATGTTCCAATTTTAAATACAATTCTAAGAGCTCTATTTCTTTTTCTAACGAAATAAAATCCTCTTCGGAATTGTTTAATACGCTACGCATTAAAGTAGAGAAATCTGTTAAATACCTGTTGGCGGTACGTTCGTCGTTTTGGGCTATAAAACTATTTACCGAGTTTAATGCGTTAAAAATAAAGTGCGGATTCATCTGCGTCCGCAACGATTTTAAGGCCAGTAAATTATTTGCCAGTCTACGTTGCTTATTACTTCTTATCATCCAAAACAATGAGAATAACAACAATAACAATCCGCCAAGCAAAGCGTAAATAATTATTTTTTGTCGTCTATCATTTTCCGCCGTTAATTCATTTTCCGTTTCAAACAGCTTGTATTTACTTTCCGTCAATTCCCTGTCTTTTTCCAAACTGGTAATTCTATTCTGCTTTTCGGACAGTTCTTTATTTAAACTTACAATGGCATTGATTTCATCCTCCTTTTGCTGGTATAATTTATCTACCAACGACACATATTTTTGATAATTGTTCAATGCTTTATTGTCGTCACCCAATGTAGCATAAACTTCCGACAAACGTTGCACGGCATTCTTTTGCGTAAGAATATCTTCTGTGCTTTCGGCTTCCGAAGCACTTTCTTCTAAAATTGGAATTGCCTCTTTAAAATTATTTTGCTTTATCAAAGCATTGCCCAATTCTAGTTTTGCCTTGGGTTTGTTCAGCACAATATCTTCACTAACAACTTCATTTACATCAGCTTCTTCCAAGTTTTTCAAGGTCTGCTTTCGTTGTTGCACTTCTTTATCAATATTATTATTTCGGCTGTAAAAATCGGCAGTGCGTTGACTTTGAATGGCTTCTTCTTTAGGGCTTTGAGCACGAACATTTGTTTTAGCTAAATTCAAAAAATTTTCAGCTTGTACAATTTGTCCGCTCGCTTCAAAAGCACTTGAAATCTTAGTATTCAGATCCGTAATTTGTGATGTGTTTTTCTGTTTTTGAGCTAATTTTAATGCAGTTTGGTATTGGGCTATGGCGTCGTTATATTTTTTTGATTTTAAATAAACATCGCCCAACCCTTTATAAGCCAATATTTTTTGATCATCCGAAATTTCTCTTTTCTCTAGAACTCGTTTAAAGGTATTTTCACTATTCTTATACTCTTTATTCAATAAATAAGCATCGGCTAGTTTAAGTAACACAGTTGTACTTTCAACATTCTCAATAGAGACTTTATAATTATTTGCAGCCAAATCGTATTGCTTTAAGTTCGTGTAAACATCACCTAAAACGTCATAAGAAGCTGCCAACTGTTGCTTATTATTATTGCTATCCGCTATCAATAAAGCTTCTCTAATTTGATCTATACTTTTGGTGGGATTACTTTTTTTAAGATCCCTTGCCGAATCTAAAAACTCATTAAACGCTGTCCCTTCATCCCGTTTTCTTAATTTAGAAACTGAACTTGTTTTTTTAGCTTCATCAGCTTCTGCATCATTTAGTTCATCATCTAAAACTCCTGATTCATCTTGGACTTCGTAGTAAATACTACCATCCAATCTGTAAGTATTTATAACCTTTCCGTTTTTACTTAATTCAATTACGTCGCCATTTTTTGCATTGATGGAGAACTCTCCATTGGCATTGGTCGTAGTTCTTAAACCTTTACCTTTAACACGGACTGTAAGTCCGCTTAACGGAGTACCGCTTTCATCCGTAACCCTATCGGAATAAATCTTATTTGGCAGGGCCATCCTCTCGTTTTCCTGAGCATTGACAAATCCAAATACGGCAAAAAACAGAATGATAAATATGTATAATCGTTGCTTCATTAGGTTTCTAAAATTATGTAAATCTACATACTAAAATTGGTTTAATAAAATGGCATTGCCCTAAAAACAAGGAATTTGGGGCTTGGTATGGCTACAAATTCCCGCTTTGCTTTTTTAAAGGTCTTTTTCACTCATTAAAACATCCCAATTACTCATTTAGAGTTTTTTTAGCTTTTTGTTCAAATTACTTTTACCCTGAATTTAAAACGAAAAAAATGAAAAATCTAAGTAAAATTTTAATCCTATTATTAATATGCAATAGCTTTATAGCTTTTGCTAATGAAAACCACCCCAAGAAAAAAAATAGCATAAAAGTGGCTCTGCTACTAGACACTAGTAATTCCATGGACGGTTTGATCAATCAAGCCAAAACACAATTATGGGAAATTGTAAACGAACTGTCCTATGCCAAATGCGATGGTGAAAATCCCAATTTGGAAATTGCACTATATGAATATGGTAACAGCAATTTGCCATCAAGAGAGGGATTTATCCGTCAAGTAATTGGTTTTAGTTCTGACCTAGATGAAATTTCAGAAAAACTATTTGCTCTAAAAACAAATGGTGGCAATGAATTTTGTGGTGAAGTAATTATGACTTCTTTAAAAGAACTGGAATGGGGCAACAATAAAAATGATTTGAACATTATTTTCATTGCTGGAAATGAACCTTTTACCCAAGGAAAAATTGACTATAAAGATGCGGCAACCCAAGCCAACGAGCAAGATGTTGTTGTTAATACCATTTTTTGTGGCAACTATCAAAACGGAGTTTCAGGAATGTGGAAAGACGGTGCAACCTTAACCGGTGGCGAGTATATGACCATAAATCAAGATCAAAAAATTGTACATATTGCCTCGCCCTATGATGAAGTTATTATCAAACTCAACAAACAACTGAACGATACCTATATTTATTTTGGGTCTTCAGGGAGAAATAAAATGCAAAATCAGGCAAAACAAGATGACAATGCCCAAGAACTTAGCGAAGTTGTAGTCGTAAAAAGAGCAGTAAGTAAGAGTTCTAGAATTTACAATAATGCTACATGGGATTTGGTAGATGCCGAAAAAGAAGAGGGTTTTAGTTATGATAAATTAGATAAAAAAACCTTGCCCGAAGTACTTAAAGGTAAATCTTCTAAAGAAATCAAAGCTTACGTTGCCAAGCAAAGTAAAAAACGTGCCGAGATTCAAGAAAAAATTCAAGAATTGAACACAAAAAGAAATAAATATGTAGCCCAAAAACAAAAAGACAGCAGTAACGGTTTGGACAATGTAATGGTAGAAGCGATTAAAAGACAGGCTAAGGGCAAGAATTATTCTTGGTAGCCGTTAGCCGGTGATCGTTGATATTTTGTTATCATGAAAATTTTTTAGTAAAAGAAATGAAAGGGTTTTACACTCTAATTATCGTTCTTAAACAAAAAAGGATTAAATCTTGGAATATAGCCCTGATCTTTTGGTCGTTTTTCAAAAAGATTTACACCTAAAGTAAATTGGTGAAAACCTCCATTAGCAAAAGTAATATTGCCTAATTGATGTGTGTAAGTATAAGAAATTAGATAACGGTCAATTTCAAATCCGGCTATAGGCGTAATTTGACTTAGCTCTTGTAATTTGTTGCCGTCCAAACTTTGTCGGTAGCTTAATGCCAGCCATACCCGTTTGTTGCGGTCTAACAGCTTATAAGCTTTTACATTAACGTCAGCGGTAAATTCCGATGTTTTTTCTACAAATTGCAACATTACGGAAGGTTCTATTTGAAGCCTTTTTTGCCAGCCAAAAAAGTAACCCATATTTAACAGGTACGTCCTTAAATTTAGCGAACTATAATTATTATCCACCGAGTTTTTTGCATTCAATAATAAGTTTTTTGCAGTAAAGTAAACGTACCCGTCCAAATTAAAATAAGCAGCACTAAAATCGGCATTTACATAATGATCCGATTCAATTACTTGTGAAATTACGGGGTCAAAAGCCGTAAAACTTCGTTGGTCAACACTATTTTGAACATAGGATCCAGATAAGGATAAAGAAAGTTGGTTCAACGCATCATCCCTACCAAAATTAAGGTGGTAGGCATAAGTGGCTCTGACACCTAATTGAGAATGATATCCATTTTTATCATTAAAAAACAAACCGCCCAGAGCCATTTTTTTTCCAAATCTTTGATGGTAACTCAACGTTTGTAATGATGGGGCATCTTCATTATCTGACCACTGCTGCCTATGTGTAAGTCGTAATTTTGCCGCATTCCCGATACCTGCCGCTGCCGGGTGTACCAAATATACATTATCCGACAAATAATCGGAATAAATAGGCAATGTACCTTGAGCATTTATAGCTAAGGTGCTTAATGTAATAAATAATATAGTTATTGTTTTTAAGCCACCAACGTCAGTTCGAGTGCTTTTTGTGTCCCGATAGCTATCGGGGTGCAATGGAACAAAAAATAGCCTTTCCGCCAAGTGGTGTATATTGAGAATCAACTTAGCCGAAAATTCAATTCTCGATACACTTCTCCTTACAGTTGAAGCACTCGAATTGACGAATTTTCTAACGGCTAATTTCCAACTATTTTCTCTTAAATTTTTCATATCATGAGTATCTCACTAACTATTTGTTTCTAACAAGTTGTTATTAACATTTTTTTGCCAAATGCCCTTTAAGGGCTATCTTCTTATTAAACTAAAATTTCCTTTTAGCGTTCTTCCGTCTTCTAATTTTACCTTGAACCAATAGTCAGATTCTGGCAATAATTTACCTCTGTACCTACCGTTCCAACCTTCACCTTGAGGATCTATTTTTGCCAGTACTTTTCCAAACCTATCAAAAATATAAATGAGCGAGTTTGGTTGAAAACTAACGCCATCAATCTGCCAAGTATCATTAAATCCATCACCGTTGGGCGTAAAAAATTTAGGAAAACCTATAACTGAAACCTCTTCTTCAATAGTACCACAACCCTTTTTATCTCTTATATAAATTGTGTGGATACCTGAGGTTACATTCTCAAAAATGTTGGAATCTTGGTACGGACCAGACGCATCATCAAGTGCATATTCGTAATCTCCCTCACCAGAAACGTTTACCGTAACCGTATTGTTTTCTGTGGCATCTTCTACTTGAAAATCTTCAAAAGCAGCAATATTCGATGCACTTATCACAATCGATTTTGTTCTAGAGCAATTGGTTATTGTATTAAAAGCGGTAAGCTTATAAATACCTGCTTCGGTAAAATTGTAAAACGAATTATTGCCATCGGGTAAATTATTATCATTGTTATCTGTCCATCGATAATTATAAACATCCTGTGGATTTTCAACGGTAACCAAAACAGGTTCAGAGGGTTTATTTATGCAAACAAAGGCTTCTTCTGCTAACTCAAATTCTGGTAAAGCATTAACTTGTAATGTAACAAAATAACCCAGCCCTAAGCAATTATTATTATCTTCGTTCTCTATCCTGACCACTAATTTCTGTGAAAATACTGTGGTATTTGTATAACTTTCAGGATTTATAGCATTGGCTTCTGCCAGACCATCCTCCATGGTTTCGTAATAGGAAACTTCCAAATTTTGAGCGGCAGGCAATTGTTTTAAAACTTCTTGTGTTGCATGACTAAAATTAAATGTTGCGAATCCGTTAGTGTCATCGCCATCAGAGCCATTATCACATTCGTTTACTACATAAGTAAAACCAGAAGGAATCGTGGTCGAAGACACCTTTAAATTAACCTCAACAATCTTTTCGCAGCCATAAATATTTTCCACTCTTGCATAGACTTTAGAAGCTTGTGTGTTTGAAAATTGTGTGCTATTTTGAATGATATTTACAGTATTTCCTTCAGTTGCATCAGCACTATTTTGATAGAACCTAATGGTTAAATCCGTTGCATCAGTTACCATTAATGGGATGGCCTCCTTCAGATTAAAGTTGGTAAAACCATCGGTATCATCATCACATTGAAATAAATCAACTGGAGTATTTACGGCTGGAACTTCAAAAATAGAAATGGTCTGAGTAATGGTTTTAGTTTCCGAAACTGTAGTTACATCAACATTTACAACATAATCTCCAGTTGATGCATAGACATGAGCAGGTTCTAAATTGGTTGAGGTTGAACCATCGCCAAAATCCCACTTAATAGATATAATTGGTTCATTGGACTCGATAGAAAATTTGGTCTCATTACCTAAACAAAGATTTTCTGTTGTTATCAATGCAGCAAAAAACGACTGAATAAATGGTGGTAAACCTTGTGTGGAAAATTTACCGCCTAAACTTATAGCCTCATGTCTATAATCTGACGCAGTGGCATCACCATCCGGATTGTTTATTACACCCAAAAATGCACTGTTATCTATAGTTCTATAAATTTTACCATCTAAACCTACTTGCAAGGCGGCTCTAGAATTTATATATCTATGTAATTCAAATCTGGACGCATTAATATTTAGCTCGGTTGGTAGAGACATATCTAACCTAAACTGTAATAATAGTTCTTCATAAGGACCATTTCTACCAAAATTACCAGTGGAAACATATAATTTCTTGCTTAATGGTGAAAACTCAACTCCGTACCCAAATGCTCCAGATAAATTAAGTCTTCGTTGATTGGAAACTTTACCCGTTGCACTATCAAAATCGTACAAAAAAGTACCTGAAGACATATTCGCAGACACTAATAGTTTACCATCGGGAGATGTTTTTAAATATCCCCTAAAATCTTCTGGGTTAATAAAACCCGTGTTCCCGGCAACAGGTGTAGTTTGCACTCCTTTTTCATCAACTTTAAAAACATTGAATCGACCATCTTTTGAAGTTATGACCCAAAAAGCTTCTTTATCTTTTACCTTTACGGCAGTAATTTTTTCGGTTACTGGAGATGCTAATAACAACGTTGCATCAGGGGAATTGTTCGTTCCTACAACATCGCCTAAACCACCATTCAAAGTCATATCTACGGTATAATAATTCAGTCCGCTTTCACCTCCGGACCAATCCACGGTGAAAATATAATAAATGGTACTGTCATCAGGTTTAGGTACAATTATCGCTGATTGTGAGCTTGAAGAATTTCCTAACAAACCATTGCCTGAAGGCATCCTATCATGATTTTTATTCCACACGGTTCTACCATCGGTATAAAACAAAAGATTACCGCCAATATCTGAAATTGTGGCACAACCTTCTGTGGTGGATAAAGCTCCGTTTGTGTCGGCTACAGGTACCCCCGAGCTAAAATCCAATCCCGCCCTATTGCCAAAATACCAATGCGATGCCTCTTTTTGTGCTAAACAGGGAATGGATAAAACCAGAAAAAATAAAATGAATAAGTAATTTTTCTTCAAATGAATAAGTTTAGGTTGTATCAAATATAGTGTTACTTTTGTAAATAGAAAATTTCTTTGAACTGAACACCTTTTTATTGGTAGCGTAAAACCATTCATTGGATTTCTTTTTTGATATCAATATCAAAAACAGAAATTTTATATTTTACCTCACCCATAACTGCTGAAAATGGCAGTTATGACCTCTCCCAAGGAGAGGTAAAAAGGAAAGATCCATTGAAAATTAAATATATTTAGATTATGTTAAAAATACATATAGAAAGTACCAAAACGCCAACTATAATCAAGTTTGTGGCCAATAAAATATTAACCGAGGGTAGTTTTGAATATCATTCAGTCGAAGAGGTTAAAAACTCTACATTTATTCAACAATTATTTCATTTGCCCTTTGTAAAAAAAGTATTTGTTACCGCTAATTTTATAGCGGTTGAACGTTTTAATATTGTTGAATGGGCAGATGTCCAGGACGAATTAAAGGGTGTTATAGAAAATTACCTTGCTGTAAACGACAGTCTTT
Organism: Aureibaculum koreense; assembly: GCF_034296135.1. Classification (NCBI taxonomy): domain Bacteria; kingdom Pseudomonadati; phylum Bacteroidota; class Flavobacteriia; order Flavobacteriales; family Flavobacteriaceae; genus Aureibaculum; species Aureibaculum koreense. Next base: position 14,126 of record NZ_JAXKVV010000018.1, on the reverse strand, counting down.
TTACCGCAAAAACAGAAACCAAGCAAGTTGTTGTTGAAGTTTATGCGGAAAGTACGCCCAACCCAGCGGTAATGAAGTTTGTAAGCAATAAATTATTGACTTCACAAAATATAGAAGTTACTTCATTAGAAGATGCTAAAGAAGTACCTTTAGCCAAAGATCTTTTCGATTTTCCTTTTGTAAAGGAGGTGTTTGTTTCTGACAATTATATTTCAATTACAAAAAACAATACCGTTGAATGGTTTGAAATTACAACAGCTTTACGCGATTTCTTAAAAAAATATTTATCAGAAGCTAAACCTGTAATTACAGAAAATTACAAACCTAAAGTTCATGAAAAAACAGAAATAAAACCTGTGGCCACGGAAGATCTAGATGATATTTCGCAAGAAATTATTGCTATTTTAGATGAATATATAAAACCAGCTGTAACTTCTGACGGTGGTAATATTATGTTTCAGTCTTACAACACAGATAGTAAAACCGTTAGTGTAATTTTACAAGGTGCTTGTAGCGGATGTCCGTCTTCCACCATCACATTAAAAAATGGAATTGAGGCTACCTTAAAGCAATTATTACCCAATAAAATAGAAGAAGTTGTGGCTTTGAACGGATAAACTCTGTTTAATTTTTGTATATTTACAATTCACTTATTTATAAATCTTACCTGTCGGTAGACAGGTTTAAAAACAAGTATTATGGCAGTAATGAAAGTAATCGAAGTAATGGCAGATTCCGACAAAAGTTGGGAAGACGCTACTCGTAAAGCAATAAAACATGCTTCTAAAAGTGTAAATCATATCAAGTCCGCATTTGTTCAATCGCAAAGCGTAGTTGTTAAAGATGGCGATGTTGAAGAATTTAGAGTAAATGTCAAAATTACTTTTGAAGTAAAGTAAAAAAGGTACGAGGTTATAGGTACTAGGTACGAATTTAGAAAACCGAAGCCAGAAAACGAAAGTAAAAAAAGAAGTGCGAGGAAAGTGTTAAAATATCATGTACTGTTCATGAGATTCTGCACTTCGCATAGTATTTCAAAAATGTTTAACCATTTTTTTGTTTCGTTATGAATGACAATGTTAAAAAAAGCGTTTTGATTAAATTCAAAACGCTTTTTTACTTTTCACTATATATCTCTTACTCTTAGCTTTTCTGAGCAATGTTGTGAAACGGCTTTCTAGCAGGAATTTTATTCACTATATTTATCCTCTTATTACAAACAACAAATATGATTCAAAAATATTTACTTATCGTGCTATGCTCTTTTCTTATGATAAGCTGTAACAGTCAAAATAAAGAAGAAATGACAAGACATAAATACACCAATAATTTAATTAATGAAACAAGTCCGTATTTATTGCAACATGCCCACAATCCTGTAAATTGGTATGCGTGGAACGATGAAACGTTGGCTTTGGCAAAAAAAGAAAAGAAATTAATTTTAATTTCAATTGGTTATGCGGCTTGCCATTGGTGCCATGTTATGGAGCATGAAAGCTTTGAAGATTCTACAGTAGCCAATATAATGAACCAAAACTTTATCAATATAAAAGTTGACCGTGAAGAAAGACCAGATGTAGATCAAATCTATATCAATGCCGTTCAACTGATGACGGGCAGTGCCGGTTGGCCCTTAAACTGCATTGCTTTACCCGATGGCAGACCTGTTTGGGGAGCTACTTATTTACCAAAAGAAAACTGGAAAAGTGCCTTGCAACAAATCATAAAGTTATATAAAGAAAATCCCGAAAAAATTGAAGAATATGCCACACAATTAACTGCTGGAGTCCAAGAATCCGGTCTCGTTACCCTTAACACCTCGGAAAAAAAATATTCCGTTATTGAACTGGATACCGTTGTTGAAAACTGGAAAAAATATATGGATACCGACCTTGGTGGAAGTGCAGGTGCCCCAAAATTCCCAATGCCAAATAATTACCAATTTTTGTTACGATATGCAGTGCAACATAATGATAAACAAATGTTGGACTACGTAAACACTACCCTGACCAATATGGCTTACGGAGGATTGTACGATCAGGTGGGCGGTGGTTTTTCCAGATATTCTGTCGATGCCAAATGGCACATCCCCCATTTTGAAAAAATGTTGTACGACAATGGGCAGTTGGTAAGCCTCTATGCCAATGCTTATTTGGTTACTAAGAATCCCTTGTACAAACAAATAGTTTATGAAACCACAGCTTTTGTGGAACGTGAATTGATGGATAAGACTGGAGCTTTTTACTCTTCGCTAGATGCGGATAGCAAGGATGAAAAAGGCGAATTAGAGGAAGGCGTTTTTTATGTTTGGAAAATAGAGGAGCTAAAAAGCATTCTCAAAAACGATTTTGATTTATTTGCGGAATATTATAATATAAAAGATGCTTATAAGTGGGAAAACGAAACCTATCATTTAAATCGTATCGCAACTGACGATAAGATTTTCGAGAATTTTCAAATTTCAAAAGAAGATCTTTCTAAAAAAGCAGCGACTTGGAAAGAAACTTTATTAAAAGCTAGAGAGCAAAAAGACCGTCCACGGTTAGACGATAAAATTCTAACTTCATGGAATGCCTTAATGCTGAAAGGTTATGTTGATGCGTATAGTGTTTTTGATGATGGACATTTTTTGGAAAAAGCATTAAAAACTGCCAATTTTATTAACAAAGTACAGCACAAAGAAGATGGTAGTTTATACCGCAATTATAAAGATGGCAAGAGCAGCATCAACGCGTATTTAATAGATTATGCTACCACAATTGATGCTTTTATCAATTTATACGAAGTTACTTTAGATGAAAAATGGCTACATAATGCAAAAAAAATGACCGATTATTGTTTTGATCATTTTTATGATGATAAAAGTCAAATGTTCTATTTTACATCGGACAATGACCCACAATTAATTACTAGAAAAATTGAAACGGACGATAATGTGATTCCTTCATCTAACTCCATTATGGCCAACAACTTATTCAAATTAGGGCATTACTTTGCAAACCCAACTTATGCTAAAAATGCAGACCAAATGTTGCATAATGTTAAAGATAAAGCAGTACAATATGGCGGTGGATTTTCTAATTGGTTATTATTATATAGTAATTATTTAGGTAAGTTTTATGAAGTTGCCATAGTAGGGAAAGATGCAAAAGAAAAGTTGAAAGAATTCAATCAAAAATACATTCCCAATAAATTAATTGTTGGTAGCACTACCGATAGCAAATTACCTTTATTGGAATACAAATATTCTGAAAATGAAACTACTTTTTATGTTTGTATAGATGGCACATGCCAATTGCCTGTTAATGAAACTGAAAAAGCTTTTGAACAGATAAAAGTTCAGATCGAATGAAAATAATTCAACTATTACTTATTGTTCTAGTGGTCTTCTTGCATTTTTATTTTTTGATTTTAGAAATGTTTTTATGGACTAAACCTAAAGGAAGAAAAGCGTTTGGACTTACTGAAGAGTTCGCAGAACAAACTAAGGTATTAGCCGCAAATCAAGGTTTATATAACGGTTTTTTAGCGTTGGGGCTAGTGTGGTCGCTTCTCCACAAAAAATTTTCTTACGAGATTGCTATTTTCTTTTTATCTTGCGTAATAATTGCCGGAATTTATGGAGCTTATTCAACGAAGAAAATAAAATTATTTTATATTCAAGCTTTACCAGCGATCCTTGCATTAATTACAACCTTGGCATTATCATCTAACTAATTAATATTGAACTAATGGATTTCGACAACGTTTTAGAACAAACAACAACTTTTTTAACAACATATGGCATTTCTATTATTGGAGCCATAGTTATATGGATTGTTGGTTCTTGGATAATAAAAAAATTACTTAAAGTAGCTCGTAACGTAATGACCAAAAATAATTACGATGAGAGTTTGCAAAAATTCTTACTTAATTTAATTGGATGGGTATTAAAAATATTATTAATCCTTGCTATTTTAGCTAAATTAGGTGTTGAAACAACATCATTTGCAGCCATATTGGCTGCCGCTGGTCTTGCAATTGGCCTTGCTTTACAAGGGTCATTGGCAAATTTTGCGGGTGGAGTTTTATTGATGATTTTTAAACCCATTAAAATAGGTGATTTAATTGAGGCTCAAGGTGAATTGGGTGTTGTAAAGGAAATTCAAATATTCACTACCAAATTGATAACTCCTGGAAATAAATTGGCAATAATTCCAAACGGACCGTTATCTAACGGTAATATTATAAATTATACAGAAGAAGGAAAACTAAGAGTAGATCTCACCATTGGTGTTGGTTACGACTCTGATATTAAACAAACTAAAGAAGTATTAATGAGTGTTTTAACAGCTAATGATAAAGTTTTAAAAGATCCTGCACCATCAGTTAATGTTTCTGAGTTGGCAGATAGTTCGGTCAATTTTTCGGTAAGACCTTGGTGTACACCAGAAAATTATTGGAATGTTTATTTTGAGACCACTGAAAATGTTAAAATAGCATTAGACAAAGCTGGTATTGAAATTCCTTACCCACATGCAGTTGAAATAAAGAAAGAGGGGTGATCTCTTTTCAGGGCTGATTTTTAGGCGTAGTAACCATAAAATCTTTCAGATAAAAAGGTTCAAAATAAGCGACATCTTCAATGTCGTTTTTTTTATACTTGTTATACGACAATTTTGCCATTTGCCTAGCTGACGGATAATATCCATCAAGGAAATTAGCATTATCAACTTTTATAACCGACTTACATTTTTCTGTACCATCACCTAAAAAGTAAACTTTACCCTTACTTAAATATTCCGAAAATGAATTTTCACTGATAATTTCCGCTTTTGTTTCTCTAACTTGATTGAGATTATTATCAAAAACCGCACTATACACCTCCATTCTTCTTGCATCTAGCAATGGCACGATTACAGAATTTCCATCAGTAGAAATAGCATTTGCCAAAGAGGTTAAGGTAGAAATAGAAATTAAAGGTTTATCTAAAGAAAAACATAAACCCTTAGCGGTTGAAACACCAATACGCAATCCTGTATAAGATCCAGGCCCTTTGCTTATAGCAACAGCGTCAATATCCTTTATATATTTCTGAGCATCTTTTAAAACCTTTTGAATAAAAAGATGCAACTGCTCTCCATGAGAATAATTACCATCGTTTAGCTCCTCTAAAGTGAGTAACACACCTTTTTCAGCTAAACTAACTGAGCAGTTTTTTGTAGTAGTTTCTATGTTTAAAATTAAGGACAAAAGCTAAGTTAAGTTGGTAAATATAAACTATTATTGATAAAAAAATTCCAAAAATCAAATTCCAAATCCCAAAAACTTAAACCTCAAAACATACGATCGATTAAGACTTACAAATATTACTTGGGTTTCACGCAAAAAAACAAAGGTCTTGCAAAGACTATGATGGTTTAAATTGGATATATTCAGAAAATCAAATTCCAAATCAAAATTGTTGAAATTTGGGATTCGAGATTTGAGATTTGCTTTATTCGAGTACTATTTCTTCTCCAAAATAAAACTCCAATACTTTAGTTTTAAAAACGTAGTCATATTTCGCTCTGATCAATGTAGATTCTGCATCAACAAGGCGGCTTCGAACTTGGTCAAACTCAAAAGAGGTCATAGCTTCTAAATTATAACGTTCTTCGGCGTTTTTAAAAGCCTCTTGCTGTGCATCTAAAGATATTTTAGCGACTTCGTAAGATTTTGCCGCTGCTTTAGCATCTAAATAAGCTCTTTCAATAGTTTCTTTTAACTGTAGTTTTTGATCGGCTAAATCGAACTCGCTTATTTTTTTATTGATAATTGACTTGTTAATGTTCGCTCTGGTCTGGTTTCTGTTAAAAATTGGAATGTTTAAAGATAAGCCTCCGCTATATTGAAATCTATCGCTAAACTGATCAGAAAAGCCTGCGTTCATTTGGTTTGGCAATAAATTATTAAACTGATAAAAGTATGAGGTACTTGCTCCTAAATTATAAGATAAAGTAGGTAAATACGCTCCTTTAGCAATCTTAATGTTTAAATCGGCATTATCAACGGCAAGCTTTGCCCTAGCAATCTCTGCTCTATTCTCCAATGCTTTTTCATAAACCATATTTGAATTTTCGTACAATGTAGCTATAGACGGAGAACCCACATCAATAATAGCCACATCAAAATTATCTGGGGAAACCTGTAATAATTGTGCTAAAGACAAAAGTGCCAAATCCAAGGCATTTTCTTGCGTTACTACATTTTGGGCATCAGCAGCAACAGTAGATTCCGCATCTAACAAATCACCTTTTGGTTTTACACCTGCATCGACCTGTGCTTGGGTTACTTCTATTTGTTTTTGGCTTATTTCCAATTGTGTTTGAGCTACTTCCAAATTTTCTTTGGCAAATAAAATATTCAAATACGCATTGACCACAAATAACGAAATATCGTCTTCAATTTTTTGCAAATCCAGTTTGCTAGCTTCTACACCCAATTTGGCCTGTTTATAGATATTCAAATTTCTATAACCATTAAAAATAGTTCCTCCTGTGGATAAACCATAAGATGAACTAAAGTTGTTAGTATTTTTTAGAATCCCCTCTTGATCTGGAGAAAGACCAGAATTAAAATTACCTCTAATAGATGCTCCTAAATTTGGTAAAAAATTACCTTTGGCATCGATTATATCAACTTCACTTATTTCTACAAGTTTTTTGTTCTTTTTGATATTTATATTATTCTCCAATGCGTAATCTACACATTCGTTTAAAGTCCATTTTTTATCTTGAGCAAAGGAAGTTGCAAAAACGAGGAGTGCTGTTAAGACACTTAGTCTGATTTTCATAAAACTATTGTTTTCTAAAGGTTGATTTTTATTGATTTTTTATATATGACGAACAAAAGTAAAACTTGTTACACTTAATTGTTCTTATTGTATTGTTTATTTATCTCTTTTTCCATTTTCTAAATAAAAAATAGGCGGCTACGCCTACTAGAATATATGGAAACGCCATTAAATATACAATACCATTGTTTAGCCCTTCGGCCATTTCAGTATCGCCAGATTCCACTACTGCTTTGCACATTGCACATTGTGCCGAAATTGATTGAACAATCAAGAAAAATAATATGAATAGAATTTTTTTCATTAATAATCTTAGTAATAAGGCGAAATCATCAGATAAACAATAACTCCAGATACAGCAACATACAGCCATAACGGAAATGTAAATCTCGCTATTTTTTTATGTTTTTCAAAATTAGCCGTAATTGCTCTCACGTATGTAATTAAAACAAACGGTATCACAACTATGGACAACACAATATGTGTTAACAGAATAAATAGATAAATATATTTTACCGCACCTTCTCCCTCAAATTTAGTTGAATCAGACGTCATGTGATACAACACATAAAGTACTAAAAAGATAACAGAACATATAATCGCGGTTTTCATCAACCGTTCGTGTAAGATTCTTTTTCTGTTTTTAATAGCCCAAACCGCAACAATTAACAATACTGCCGTAAAGGCATTTATTGTTGCATAGATTGGAGGCAAAAAAATAGGTAATTCTAAATCAAGTTTAACCTTAAACAGGGCAGCAACCACCAGCGGAATAACTACTGACAAAACAACAATCCACTTGTTATATTTTTTTGCTGCCCTATCCATTATTCATTTAATAAAATATCAATATCCACTTTTAACATTTGAACCTGTTCAGAATCCAATCCATCATAGAATTTAATTGGGTTTTCAAATTCACCTGTTTGTACTGTTCTAGATCGTATAAAACCATTTTTATCTATTAAGGCAAATAACCCAGAGTGTTCAAATCCGCCTTCAGCTTCTGCATTTTCACCAGCATATAGTTTAAAACCATTATTGGAGAAATTATAAATAGCCTCTTTTTCACCAGTTAAAAAATGCCAATTTTTTAGCGTTACATTGTGCTTTTCTGCATATTTTTTTAGTGCTTCAGGAGTATCTCTCTTGGGGTCTATGGTTACAGAAACAATTCCGAAATTTGGGTTGCCGTAAAATTCATCTTGTATTTTAAGCATACTTTGGTGCATTTTTGGACAAATAGTTGGGCAAGAAGTAAAGAAAAATTCTACTACGTAAACTTTATCTTTAAAATCTTTATTGGAAATTGTTTCATTGTTTTGATTCGTAAACTCAAAATCGGGTACTTTTTCAAACTTTAATAGTGATGTTGGCGATAACCGATTTACAATTTTAGGCACTGCCCAAATGCCGAAAACGAGTACTATAAATGCTATGCCTATATATGTTTTTTTCATAATTAAAAATCATCTCGGGCCAAAACACCCCTAAGGTCCCCTCAAGGGGACAATTCTATCAAATTGGGTTGCTAGATTTCTCTTTTGTTCTTTTTTAACTCCAATCTATATTCAGCAATTAAAACTTTAACATCGTCAACCATTTTACCGTGAATAGGTGCTACGGTTTCTGCATTGTAACCGTACATTAATCCGTTGTCTTCATCATCGGTCCGTCCACGTAAATACCTGTTTTTATCGATGATAAATGCATAAGGTGAATAACCGTTAGCATCAATTTTAAGGCTGGTATCTAAGCTGTTGAACAATTTTTTTATTTGCTGTTGGTTACCATAAACAAAATTCCACTTTTGCATATCGGTTGTAACCTTAAGTTGCTTAACTAAATCGTTAACTTGATTTGAAGTACCTTCTTGAAGTACTGCAACAAATTGAAAGTCTTTAAATTTATAAAAATGCTTATATATTTTCTCGTTAAGGTTAAGGGCATTATTTTTTACTGATTTTAAATCATTGCCTAAAAAGCACAATACCGTAATTTTATTGTCCAAGGTTACAGAAGTACCCGTGCTATTTTTAAACTCGGTAACATTACCAATTTTTTCATTTAAAACCGGAAGTTTAGCGAAATTGTTTGTACCTGTTAAAATAAGCAGGTAGAAAACCAAAGGCATTATAAAAAGCCCAACTAATATCCAAAACTTCTTTGACTTCAAGGTAATTATTTTTTACTATTGAGCCACAAAATTACGGTTCTTTTGCATATAAAAAAAGCGGTTTAAAAAACCGCTTTAAATTTTTGTCCTCTCCCAATAATTCCTAAAAAGGAATTAATTGACCTCTCCAAAGGAGAAGTAGAATCGAATCAAACCAAAAAGGTTTGAATTTTTTAGTTTAGTAGCTCCAACGTGTATAATCACTCATAATATCCGCAATATAATCACCTTCAATTAATATCAAAGCGGCCAAATAACAAATTAAGAATACCGTTGTCCAAACAATTGCCCTACGCAAACCTGTCTTTTCATATTTTAAGTGCATAAAGTACCATGCGATGCCATATGCTTTTACCAAGGTAAGAATCAAGAAAATCCAATTTAGCCAACTCGTTCCTAAAAATATGCCTAAGTGCAAGCTTTTAGGTTTAATAATACCTAAAGCTACTTCAACAATTGTTACCAATGATAAAAATCCGAATACTTTCCAGATTAATCCTACGTGCGATTCGTGTTCGTGTTCTTGATCTTGTGCCATAATATTTTTTAAACTAAATAGAAGAATGTAAATACAAATACCCAAACCAGATCGACAAAGTGCCAATATAGACCTACTTTTTCAACCATCTCATAATGCCCTCTCCTCTCGTAAGTGCCAATAATTATATTAAAAAGGATAATAATATTTATTACTATACCCGAAAAAACGTGAAATCCGTGAAATCCGGTAATAAAGAAAAAGAAATCGGCAAACAAAGTGTTTCCATATTCGTTAATTTTAAGGTTTGCACCTTTAACCACACCTGTCGCTTTTTCCAAAAATTGATTTGCTTCCTCTCTTGAGAGTATAACTTTTTTCTTAGTTTCTAAATTTACCTGTTCCGTTCTTAAATTAACATTTGGGCTATTTTTAAAACTTTCAATTACTTCATTTACAGAATAGGGTGGTAATGCAGCCGCATCCTTTACAAACCAAAGACCATTACTTCTAGTGTGCTGTACTCTTTCATTAGTTGGTGATTTGGTAACAAAATCTTCCAAAGCTATTTGGTGACCTGTGTCATCTACAAATTGAACTATTTTGCCATCTTGCAAAACCAAAGAACCATAAGTGCCTCCAATAAAATTTTTCCACTCCCAAGCTTGTGAGCCCAAGAAAATCAGACCACCTACAATAGTGAGCAACATATATAAAGTTACCTTTCCTTTTTTCATTTGATGACCGGCATCAACGGCCAATACCATTGTTACGGATGAAAAAATTAGGACAAAGGTCATAAATGCCACGTAGTACATCGGGTAATGGCCATGTATAAAAGGCACGTGCGTAAATACCTCATCGGCAATAGGCCAACTATCAATAAATTTAAAACGCATAAGCCCATAAGCCGCTAAAAACCCCGAGAAAGTCAAGGCATCTGACATGATAAAGAACCACATCATCATTTTACCATAACTGGCTCCCAATGGTTTTTTACCGCCACCGGTCCAAGCACCTTGTTCTTTGTTTTCTGTAGCAATTGTTGCTTCCATAAAAAGTTTATCAGTTAATTTTTGGTTAAATTATAATGGTTGATAGGCAAAAATATAAAATAATATGACATCAACAATATTATGTAATGAAATAGAAAAATAAAAACAGGAAAATCCATAAAAAATCAACAAAATGCCAAAAAATTCCTCCAACTTCTAATCCCAACGCATTATTGGCATTATATTTATGATTTAAATGTTTAAACAAAACCACCAATAAGACAATAAGCCCTGCAGCAACATGCAACAAGTGAGCGAAGGAAATTGCCACCAATAGGGATGATGAAACCACACTGCCCTTTCCTGTAAAATACAATCCTACTTCTCTTAATTGATTAAATCCTTCAATTTGAAAAAAGACAAATCCAATAGCCAATACTAACGTTGCTACTAAAAAAATTGTTGTTTGCGATCTATTATTTTTATGAATACTTTTCTTTGCCAAAAAATAGGTTATGCTACTTAGAATAATTAGCAACGTACTTATATATAAGGCTTGAGGCAAATCAAAAGTTACCCAATCTTCTCTATTACTACTAATTACATAAGCACTTGTAAGTCCAGCAAACATCATTATCATACTAATGATGGCTACGTACATCATCTGTTTCGAAGTTCTACTTCTCACTTGAGCGTCCATTATCATCTTAATGTAAAAATTTATCTATTACGTAAATTACTTGAATTAAAGTAATATACAAAACACTTGCTAACATTAATTTTCTCGCAAGTTTATCGGTCTGCTTTTTATGCAATTGAATACCGTAATATAGCATAACCATACCTGACAACAAAATTAAAATTGCCGCTATTGGCGATAAATATAAATTCCCTGTTAAATTTAACACAGGAAATACAGAAACTATAATCATCCACACGGTATAAAGAATGATTTGCGATGTTGCTTTTTTGTTCTTTTCACCCGTAGGCAGCATATTGAAACCTGCTTTTTTATACTCATCATATTGTAACCATCCTATGGCCCAAAAATGCGGAAACTGCCAAAAAAATTGAATCATGAACAACATTCCCGCTTCTATACCAAACTTACCTGTAGCAGCGACCCAACCCAACATAAATGGGATGGCACCCGGCAAAGCACCAACAAAAACAACTAAAGGTGTTTTAGGTTTTAAAGGAGTATAAAGACAGGTGTATAAAAATATTGAGATAGCCCCAAACATTGCTGTTTTAGGGTTTATCATATATAAAATTGCAACTCCTAAAATAGTACTGATAACCGCAATGGTCAAGGCAGTATTTACGGACATTCTGCCCGCAGGCAAAGGTCTGTCCATAGTCCGTTTCATTAATTTATCAGTATCCTTTTCTATAATTTGGTTAAAAGCATTTGAGGCTCCAACCATAAAATAACCGCCAACCGCCAATAAAAGCAGTGTTGATATTTGAACAGATTCTGCAGCTAGTAAATAACCTGCCAATGCAGAAAAAACAACGCTAATTGACAACCCAAACTTGGTCAATTGTTTTAAATCGTCCAAAACTGTTACAAAGGATTGTTTTTTTGCGATAGTACCCAATGAAGTCTGCATAATTAATTACTAAAGTGGTGCAAATATATTTATTAATTCAGTAACAGCCATATCAATTTATATACTTTACTAAACCTTTTTATAAAAATATTAAAAAAGGCTTTGCAATTTATAGAATTGTCTTAAATTTGCCCTCGCATTTGACGTAAAAATGCTTTGTTCTTTTAAAAAATGCGAAAGTAGCTCAGGGGTAGAGCATCACCTTGCCAAGGTGAGGGTCGCGGGTTCGAATCCCGTTTTTCGCTCATTTATAACTTACCAATTTGTTATCGTGCAAACGATAATAGGCTCGAGTGGTGGAATTGGTAGACACGCCGGACTTAAAATCCTGTGACCATCTGGTCGTGCGGGTTCAAGTCCCGCCTCGAGTACTTAAAAAATCAGCATTTTCATGCTGATTTTTTTTATTAAAATAGATTCCATTAATTTTTTACGTTTACATACTTCGAAAAAAAAAATTAGAACTTTGTGAGATTCAAATCCGTTAAAAAGAGAGCTCTCCGTAACTAGATATTTAATAAAATCTAAACTAATAAAACAAAAATGGTGTTGAAAACACTAAAATCTTTTATATAAATCTTATCTTTGATTCCGTATTTATGGTGATTGCCGTCACGACTATCTAAATTATAAATGCTTAGTTGATTATAGGGTAAATATTACCTTTGTAGGCTATAATAATCTGTAAATCCCAACTATATCTAATCATCAGCCTACTATCATTATTTGAAAAAAATAGGTTATAAGTCGGACACTAAATAGTTGTAAATTAACTTTTAAAAAATTAAAAGAACGAAGTTATCCCCCAAAAAAATAAAGTCATATGACCGCAGAAAAATTAAAAAAGGTTTTTAATCAATTTCAACATAACGGTGAATTCCGTTCTTTTAAAGAATTAGCCTCTGGCCACATCAACGACACCTACTTAGTAATAACCTCTAAAAAACCTTATTTTGTGTTGCAGCGTATTAACCATGGTGTCTTTAAAGATGTACCGGGCTTAATCGAAAATAAAGTAACTATTAGCAATCATATCCGGGAAAAACTAAAAGATCTTCCATCAAAAAAATTAAAGCGTCGCGTACTAACTTTTGCAAAAACAAATACTAGCACACCTTATTATAAGGATGAAGGCGGAAACTATTGGAACTTAATGTATTTTATAGATAAGAGTGTAACCCATGACATAGTTACCAGCGAAGAGATAGCTTATGAAGGCGGACGTTTATTGGGTCAATTTTTAACGCTAACAAGCGATTTTGACACCTCAAAATTAGTGGAAGTAATTCCTAAGTTTCATGATATGTCCTTTCGTTATGAGCAATTTGAGGATGCTCTAAAGATAGCATCACAAGAAAGGTTAGAAAGAGCTAAAGAGTATATAAAACTCGTAGCCGATTTAAAAGAGGAAATGCACATTATTCAGAACCTAAAAGAATCAGGAGAAATAAAACTAAGGGTTACCCATAACGATACAAAAATTTCAAATGCCTTGTTTAATAAAAAAAATAAAGGATTATGCCTTATAGATACCGACACCGTAATGCCAGGAATTGTACATTATGATTTTGGAGATGCTATAAGAACCATTTGCAATACCGCTGCGGAAGATGAAACCGATTTAGATATGGTAGAATTTAATCTCGATTACTATAAAGCTTATAAAAAAGGCTTTTTAAAGAAAATGAAATCTTCATTATCTCCTGTAGAATTGCGATATTTGCCTTTAAGTGCCAAAACAATGATTTTTATTATGGCACTGCGTTTTTTAACAGATTATTTGAACAACGACATTTATTATAAAACAAAATATCCTGAGCATAATTTAGATCGAGCTAAAAATCAATTTAAACTTATACAAAGTTTTACAGAAAAAATAAAACAGTTGGAAAACTAAAAAGCAATATCAACAAGAAAACAATACGACATGTTAAAAAGTAACATAGACAAAGCAACAGGTTTCGAAAAAAGATTTGAAAACATAGGTACCATAGTATATGAAAATTCGGCCACAGCGTCCAAAGCGGTTGCCCAAGAAATAGCAGATCTA
>NZ_JAXKVV010000017.1:0-65168 GCF_034296135.1 Aureibaculum koreense | reverse complement strand
CTTGCTTTGAGCATTCATAAGAGCCTTTAGTTCTGATTCACTCTCTTTAATGTGTAAGTCTATTTGTTTTGCCATAAGGCAATTTACAAATAATTGAGTAAATTAACAAGAGAAATGGTATAAGTTGATATCAGCTGTGGAAAGCAAGTAGTAACGGTTTACTTGCGTGGTTTTAAACTTTTCAAACGCATCTCTAATAAGCTGGGCTGTAATTTGTATTCCATGTTTTACTTCTACAGCTTCAAATACTTTTCCCTTAACATCTACAATGTCAATATCTCCTATTCTACCACTTCTAGTATCTGCGGATGTATGGCTTACTATTTCTAAAAGTGTTTTTCCTTGAAATCTTTTGGCTTCTTTCATCAGACATTCATAAGCGGCAAATAATGCCAATACTGGAAGTCGGGAAGCACCATCTGCAGTATAATTAGCATTAAAATGTTTAGTGAGCAACTCAATAATCGTTGCAATTGGAAGATTCAAAGGCTTGGCCAAATCAATCTCTTGACTATTTCTCTTAATAATTAGTCCTTGTAACAAATAGCTTAAACATTCTTCTAAGTCATTTCCTTGCTGAATAAAATCAATTGTTTTCAGAAAAGACTTTTTTAGTGCTTCAGGTCTTATTGCTCCTGAATAGTTTTCATCATAAGGCACTTTTTGTTCAAGTGAACGGGTTAACCACCCGCTCTCGGCCATTGCAGGAAATTTTACGCTTTTAAGAAAAGGTGTAATATATTTTGTGTCAAATGTACGACCCGAATATCCGTTTTCAATACTTGATTGATGACTTCTAATATCTTGAGTCGGATGTAGAATTTTATAAACCAAACTTGTCAAAATTACGGTTAAGACACCTTTAGAAGATTCTGACTTGCTAAGAATCACGTCTAAATGATTAGTAATTTTGTTTGGTAAATCACATTTGATGACATCATCAGATCCAACGATTGTAATAGCTTCTTGAAAGGATTTGTTAAGAAATGTATTCGGCATCAATTGATTTTCTTGTTGTAATTAATTGCTTTTTAATTTGCTTTGCAACTTCTTTAATCATAGGAACTGCAACAGAATTTCCAACTTGTTTGTATAGTTCAGAACGATTATTGATTAGTTTGAAATTTTCAGGAAACCCCATAATCCTATAACATTCTTGAATTGTTAGTTTTCTAACCCTGTTTTTGTGGTAAATCCAGAATCTGCCAGATGATTCTTGTGAAGGTAATGCTGGGTGTACTCCATCAGTTGAATATATCCGGTTTGGTTGCTTATGCACTCGCGATAAATGTTCTGTGTTGGGTCTCACACCAGCTTTGCGAATGGTTTTATTTCTATAACCTACAAAAATTAAACCCGAATCTTGTACCTTAGTTTTCTTAAGAATTGTGTGTGGTTCATCCAAATATTCAAAGTCATTATCTTCATCTAAAAAATCCTTTAAAATCGGCTTTGGACTCGTTTTTAATTTGGAGAAATCGAATTTCTTTTTTTTATGACCAATAATAATTATTCGCTCTCGATTTTGAGGAACGCCAAAATCCGATGCGTTTAATACTTTTTTAGAAACTTTATAACCTAATTCTTCTAGATGTGTTATAATTGTTGAAAGTGTTCGTTTTTTGTCGTGATAAAGTAAATGTTTTACATTTTCCAATAAAATTACTTCTGGTTGTCTTTTTTCGATAATTTTAAAAACATGATAGATTAATGTGCCTCTAGTATCCTCAAAGCCTTTCATTTTCCCAGAAATACTGAATGGTTGACAAGGAAAACCCGCACAGAGAACATTGTGTTTAGGAACAATGCTTAAATCAAGTTTTGTAATATCCCCAAATGGAACTTCTCCAAAATTTAATTCATAGGCTCTTTGAGCGTGATAATTGAATTCTGATGAAAATACACATTTTCCTCCAATTTCTTGCATGGGAATTCTGAAACCACCAATACCGGCAAAAAGATCAATAAAAGTGAATTCTTCTTTTTCCGGACTTGGAAAGGGAATATCCCATTTAATAGGTAGCATTGCTTGTAATTCTGGTTCAGATGCTATATTCAATTCACTATCAAGATTATCAAAATATTTAACAGCTCTCGTTTTGAATGACTTGGACACTTCACTTATTTGATTTTGTAGATAATGAGTAAAAAAAGCTAAATCTTCAGCACTCCCATTCATATTTTCAATATCTAATTCTTTGCGTATGTCTGAGTATTTAAGCATTTTGAAACCTATTTCCAATAAGAGATTTTTATATCTTGGGCTTTTGTCAAAAATAAGAAAATTAAAATGAAAGAATTGTATTAACGAAAACTAATTAAACAAAATTGAATTATGGCTTAGTCCATTATATCTTTTACCCAATCCTCCCCGTAGCACAACTTACAAAAGATTTTGCTTAATGGATTAGAGTACTGGCATCAACAGTTTCAGAATAGCCTATTTTGGAGAGTTTCTCCTTTACTAATTTTAAAACTGATTCATTCTCAGAGTTTACACTGAATTTTGAAGTTTCTAACTCTATATTTACTTCAGAAATACCATCAATAGTGAGTAACCCTTTTTTTTATCGTATAGCCACAACCTCCACATTTTAGATTGAGAATTACTGTGGTTAACAATTTGTTTTACTGTTCTTTTTCTATCTCCAAATTTTCTGCAGACCAAGCTAAAAAGCCACCTTCCATGTCATATATTTTTGTAAAGCCTGCTTCTTTTAGTTTTGAGGAGGCTTTTTCACTTCGTTTACCACTTCTACAATAAAGGTAAACAGGTTTGTTTTTATCTAAAGTTGTCTCGGCATTTTTCACAAAATCCTCTTCTAAAACGTTGATGTTTTTTGAGTTTTTTAGATGTCCCGCTTTATATTCTTCAGGTCTTCTAACATCAATAAGTTGCACATCGGTATTATCAACTTTCTTCTTAAAATCTTGTGGTGTAACCACTTCAACAATCGATTCTTGTTCTACCTCGACAATTTCTTCATAATCGACCGTTTCGTCCAACTTTTCTTGTTTTGTTTTTTCTTGACAGGATAATGTGATTATCACTGTTAAAAAAAGTACGATTTTTAAATTATTACTCACAAAATTCTTATTGATTTTGCGGTGTTCCCCGATAAGTCGGGGCAAGCTGTGATTTTTCTTCGAAAAGTTCATTTTATTATTTTTTTAAAGTGTTGAAGGACAAACATAGTCCGTTTTTTTAATATCTGTTTCCTTAATTGCGGCATAACCGCCATCAATATCTATAACATTATGATAACCTCTGGCTTTTAAGATTGAAGCCGCAATAACCGAACGGTATCCGCCTGCACAATGCACGTAAAAGTTTTTATCTTTTGGAAATTCTGAGATATGGTCATTAATAAAATCCAATGGTGTATTGGGTACATCAACAATATGTTCGCTTTGGTATTCGCCTGGTTTTCTGACATCAAAAATTGCAATGTCATCGCTCATTTTATTTTCAAGTATTTCGGCGGAAACAGACTCTAAGGTATCAATTTCCTTTCTGGATTTTTTCCAAGCTTCAAAACTTCCGTCAAGGTAGCCTAAGGTATTATCAAAACCTACCCTAGACAATCTGGTAACCGTTTCTTCTTCTTTTCCTTTGGGAGTTACCAATAGGATAGGTTGTTTTACATCCTTTATCAACGCTCCTACCCATGGTGCGAATCCGCCATCAAGACCGATAAAAATAGACCTTGGAATAAAACCTTTTATAAATTCTGACTGATGTCTTACATCTAATACCAAAGCGTCTGTATCATTGGCAATCCTTTCGAATTCGTTTGGTGATAAAGCCCTGGTTCCCTTGCTCAACACCTCATCGATACTATCGTAACCTTCCTTGTTCAACTTTACGTTTAACGGAAAATATTGAGGTGGTGGTAGTAAGCCATCAGTAACTTCTTTTACAAACTCTTCTTTGGTCATATCCGCCCTTAGGGCATAATTGGTTTTTTTCTGATCGCCAATCGTACCTACGGTTTCTTTACTTAAATTTTTACCACAAGCAGAACCTGCTCCATGTGCGGGATAAACAATAACATCATCCGCCAAGGTCATTATTTTTGTTCGTAAACTATCATATAAAAACCCTGCAAGGTCTTCTTCTGTTATTTCACCTGATTTTTGTGCTAAATCTGGACGGCCAACATCACCCAAGAACAACGTATCGCCACTAAAAATAGCACGGTCTTTTCCGTTTTTATCTTTTAAGAGATAGGTTGTACTTTCCATGGTATGTCCTGGGGTATGTAGTGCGGTAATGGTAATATCACCTAATTTGAACATCTCACCATCCTTAGCAATATATGAATCGAAATTTGTTTCGGCCGTTGGCCCAAAGACAATTGTTGCTCCTGTTTTTTCGGCCAAAGTAACATGTCCGCTTACAAAGTCGGCATGGAAATGGGTTTCAAAAATATATTTGATTTTTGCTCCGGCTTTTTTAGCCCTGTCAATATAAGGTTGTACTTCACGTAAAGGGTCAATAATGGCAACTTCTCCGTTACTTTCTATATAATATGCTCCTTGAGCAAGACATCCTGTATAAATTTGTTCAATGTTCATAGTTCAGTATTTAATTTACAAAGATACTGACTAATATAAGAAATGTAAGTAACAAAAATTACAAAGAAATGTTAATGGTTATAAGGTTGCGACTTATAATAGGTTTGGAAATCAAATTTTCTATCTTCAAATTTGGTGGGCAATATTTTAAAATTTTGAATGCGGTCAATTCTAAAAGCCCGATAGTCCTTTCGCAAATGACACCAAGCCATTAAAATCCATTTGTTATCAGTGGCAAAAATACCGCACGGTTCTATTAATCTAAAGGAGGAATCAATTTGCCCTGCTTTACGATAATTAATTTCAGTCAAATTAAAATTGGTAATTGCCAATTGCAATTCAGAAAGGGCATTGCTCGGAATTTTTTCTTGATTAAAATTAAAAACATGGATTTTACTGTGCAGCAATTCACTTTTCTGTTGAATGGAAGTTCTGAAGACCGACTTTATTTTGGTCATGGCTTCTTCAAAATCGTTTACAAAAGATGCGTCATTAGATTTATTTACAAGGTGTTGAGCTGTAATTAAAGCATTGGCCTGTTTTTCGGTAAACTGAACGGGTGCAACTACATAACCGTCCATTAAACTATACCCTCTGCCCTCTAAAGTAATGATGGGAACACCTGCAACTTCTAACTTTTTGATGTCTCTGTAAATCGTTCTAACGCTCACATCAAACTTTTTGGAAAGTTCAGTGGCGGTTAAAATCCGCTTTGATTTTAACAATGTTAATATAGCGATAAGTCGAGATAGTTGTTGCATAAATACAAATTTAGTAAAAAGCTCAAATCAAAAAGCCCAGAGAGGGTTTCAAATCCTTTCTGGGCCGGGACTATCAGTCTTGATTCTAGACTCAGGCTGTCTAAATTATTTTTAACTAAGCCATGGAGTGCAATGCCACTTTATTACCTTCGGTATCTGCAAGTAAAGCAAAAAATCCGTTTTCGCCAATATCTGTTTTAGGCATTAAAACTTTACCCCCAGCACGTTCAACACGACTTAAAGGAAGGCTTAAATCTATACCTCCGTTCAAATAAACTGTCGCACCATCCATTGATGGTTTTTGGTCGTCACTTTTAAAAATAGCTCCACCAATCCCGTCTTCTTCGGGTTTGTAGTCGAAAATACCGTATTTCATACTCGTATCTGGCATGGGATGGTCTTTAATTCCAATTCCCAAAACTGTGGTGTAAAACTTTTTTGCTCTGTTAAAATCCGTTACGGGAATTTCAAACCAACTAATTGCACTTTTCATAATTGTAGATTTTTATAGCTTGATAAGATGACAAGCTTGGTTAAACATAATGCAAATGTAGTTGAGGTTTTGACAGATTATGTCAGGGGTGAAAAATTAGTTTAAATTTTCTAATTCGACTGTTTGATGTATTTTGAAAAAGTAGAAGAACTTGTCCCGGTTTTGTAGAATTCTACCGCATCTTGTATGTGCATAAAACAATTTTCAACACCTATTTTATCAATGAGTTTACTTTTTGTAAGATAATCTCTAACGGGACCTTTTACATCCGTAAAGTAAATTTTAATGCCTCTTTTGTGATATTTCGAAACAATATCGTTTAACATGGCGATTCCCGTGCTATCTATATTGTGAATTACAGCTGCATCTATTACAATCAATTTCAACACGTCTCCTTTTAAATTGACCAATCGCTCTAATTTTTCCCTAAAATAATTGACATTTGCAAAATACAATTGAGCATCGAATCTAATGATTAGAATATCATCATCTATAGTAACATCATCAAACCTATCAATGTTTCTGTAAAAATAAGGTGTACCGGGAACTTTCCCCAAAACGGCCATATGCGGTTTAGAAGATTGAAAAATTACGACAAAAATAGAGACTAAAACTCCAACAATAATCCCCTCTTTAATTCCAAAAGTTAGTGTAACCAAAAAAGTAATCAACATCATTATAAAATCCTTCTTATTGGTATTCCACAGAAATTTTATTTCATAAACTTTTATCAATTTTATAACCGCTGTTATAATGATGGCGGCTAAAACTGGTTTGGGTAAATAATAGAATAAAGGAGTTAAAAACAACAGCGTAATCAAGATGAAAAGTGCAGCAAAAACATTGGCTAAAGGCGTATTTGCTCCAGCTTCTTTATTCACTGCCGATCTTGAAAAACTGCCCGTTGACACATAGGCACTAAAAAAAGAGCCGATAAAATTACTTGCTCCTAAGGCAATTAATTCCTTATTGGTATCTAATTTAGAATTCACATCTTCTAAAGATTTTGATATGGATGTTGCCTGTAAAAACCCTGTAAAAGAAAGTGTTAAAGCAATGGGCATTAATTTTAAGAACAAATCGTAATTCATTTCTGGTATGGCAAAAGAAGGCAATCCTTTAGGTATAGATTTTACAATTTCAACATCTTCCAAATAATTATAAGATACTTTCATTATTATAATTCCTAAAATAATGGCGATGAGCTGTCCAGGCAGTTGTTTGTTTATTTTGTGCAACCCGTAAATTAGAAAAATAGCTAAAACCCCTATTAATAAACTGTGCCAGTGCAACGTACCTATGTTATCAAAAAGCCCTGAGAGTATATATTGAATTTGATTGCTTCGGGGTGCATCGATACCGAATAAATCCCTGAATTGACTTAATGCGATAATAACCGCTGCGGCAGTTATAAATCCGGTAAGTACGGGCTTAGAAACAAAATTCATAATAAAACCCAGCTTAAAAGCACCCAATATTAATTGAAAAATACCCGTAAGCAAAGTTGTTGCAAAAACAATAGCGATATAATTTTCAACACCAACAATGGCCAATGTAGAAATACTCGAAGCCAAAATCAACGAATCTAAAGCTGTTGGTCCGGTTGACATCCACTTGGACGTTCCAAAAATGGTATAGATCAGCTGAGGAATTAAAGCCGTGTAAAGCCCATAAATAGGAGGTAAGCCAGCGATTATAGCATATGCGATACCCTGTGGAATTAAAATAATGCCAATAGTTAATCCAGCAAAAATATCACCTCTTAAAAGTGAAGTTTTGTAATTGGGCAGCCAGTCTAATATTGGAAAGATTTTATTCAAAGTATTGTTATCTTTACTAATTACAAAAGTAATGTAATTGAACTGATTTAAATAAAACGATATGCAAATAGAACTATTGCTTTTTGGGATTGTAAAAGATATTATTGGAAAAAGTGCAATGGAATTGCAACTGCCCAAAAATAGTAAAATCTCTAATTTTAAAGCACTTTTAATCGAAAAGTATCCTAAATTGAATGATTACAAGAGCTTTTCCGTAGCAGTTAACGAAACGTATGTTGATAACGATTATTTAATCAAAGAGAATGATGTTGTGGCTATTATTCCGCCGGTCTCTGGAGGGTAAAAGGCTTTTGATTCAATTTTTTAAAATTTTCAAATTTTAGATGAAATTAACTTCATCTTCCGTCTTCTAACTTCTTAAATATTTTTTATCTATATAAAATGTCCCAAAGGGGATTACGGAAGCCGCTAGTACAATTAAAAAGGTTTTAGTATCCCATTTTAGTTCAGCTTTTACCAAATAAGCCAATATAATATACGCTACAAACAACAAACCGTGTGGCATACCGAACATTTTTACCCAAGACTCATCGCCACCAATGTATTTAATTGGTACTGCAATAAATAACAATATTAAATACGATAATCCTTCTAGGATGGATACAATTCTAAAGGTGTTTTTCATTACTCGATTCCTTTGAAATTAGAGTCTGCAAAAATAGTGAATTCACACGCTATATCATTCCAAAAAGAAAAGAGTTTCAATAAAAATTAAGAAAACTTAATGATAACTGACACCATTTTTAACAAATCATTATTATTCTAAGCCATTATAAAGTTTTAGGTTTGTTATTAACTAAACCAACTGAATGAAGTTAAAAATTTCACTTTTACTTTTTGTGAGTTACTTTTTTTCGCAAGCCCAAATTACGGGAACGGTAACCGATGAAAATAATACACCTCTACCATTTGTAAATATTTATGTTCAAGGATCTTACAACGGTACTACTACAAATGATGATGGCATTTATGAACTGAATATTCGAAAAGAAGGAGAATACACCATTGTTTTTCAATTTTTGGGATTTAAAACACTTAAAAAGGAAATTAATGTAACTGAATTCCCATTTAAATTAGATGCAGTTCTAAAAGAAGATGCTTTAGCGTTGGAAGAGGTTGAGGTAAGCACTAAAGACAATCCAGCTCACAGAATTATCCGGGCAGCCATTGCCGAAAAAGATAAAAATTATGAAAAAACCGCTGATTTTACGGCAGATTTCTACTCGCGTGGTATCTATCGTATTAAAAATGCACCGGAAAAAATTCTTGGTTTTGAGTTGGGTGATTTAGGTGGTGGTTTAGATTCCACCCGAAGTGGGGTTTTGTATCTTTCCGAAACAATCTCAAAAATTACCAAAAGTGAAAAGGAATTTAAAGAAAAAATTTTAGCTTCAAAAGTTAGTGGAGATGATAACGGTTTTAGTTTTAACCAAGCCTCTGAGGTTAATTTTAATTTATATACCAATTTGATTGAACTTGGGCCTGACAATATTGTTTCGCCCATTGCTACCTATGCCTTTAATTATTATAAATACACGTTACTTAACAGTTATTATGAAGATGAATTTCTCATCAATAAGATTAAAGTTGAGCCCAAAAAACCAACGGACAATGCTTTTAGTGGAGTTATTTATATTGTAGAAAACAGTTGGGAAATTTTTGCAGCAGAACTTTCTGTAACTGGCACACAAATTCAACAACCCATTGTTAAGAAACTGACGTTAAAACAGAATTTTTCTTATTCCGAAAATGACAAAATGTTTACTCTGTTCTCACAGAGTATCGATTTTATTTTTGGAATGTTCGGCATTAATGTGGATGGGCGTTTTACAGGGGTTTACAGCAATTATAATTTCCAGCCCAATTTTACCAAAGCCACATTTACCAATGAAATCCTCTCATTTGTAGACAATTCCAATAAAAAAGACAGTCTTTTTTGGAAGAATATGAGGCCTATTCCCTTGACCGTTGAAGAAATGAATGATTATCAACTTAAAGACAGTATTAAAGAAATAAGACAGTCAAAAAAATTCTTGGATTCCGTTGACCAAAAACGGAACAAGTTTAAAATAATGAATGTTTTAACCGGATATAACTATTCTAATACGTATAAAAATTGGGGGTTGAGTATTGGTTCTCCAGTATTCAACTCCATGTTTAATACGGTACAAGGTTGGCATACCAATATGGATATTTCCTTTTATAAAAACTTTAAAGATGAAAATAGAAGTTATGCTATAAGATCCAAAATAGATTATGGTTTGTCTGATGAACAGCTAAGAATAAGTGGTGGATTTACCTATCGTTTTAACGGAAAAAGCAACCCTTATATTAACATAGGTGGTGGTAGAAAAATTGTGCAATTTAACAGTGCCGAACCTATTTCCCCTTTGGTAAATGCGGTCAGTTCACTATTTTTTGAGGATAATTATGCCAAATATTATGATAAAACTTTTGCTTCCGTAAGTGGTGGGACAGAAATTTTCAACGGTTTACGATTGAATACATCTTTGAGTTACGAAGATAGAAAACCGTTGTTTAATAATGCGGATTGGGTTATTCTAAATAAAGATAATGAGCAATATTCTTCCAATAATCCGCTAGAACCTGATAATTACGCTTCAACGCCATTTGACAAACACAGTATTTATAAATTCTCATTGGGTACCACCATTAAATTTGGACAAAAATATATTTCCTTGCCTGATAGAAAAATAAATCTGTTTGAAACTAAATATCCTACTTTAAATATCGGATACACCAAAGGTTTTGCTTCCAGTGATTCAAAATACAATTATGACTTGGTACAAATGCGGTTGAACCAAGAATTAAAATTTGGCAATAAAGGGACTTTTTCTTACAATATAAAAGCGGGTAAATTTTTAAATACCGATGAGCTTTCCTTTACAGATTACAAACATTTTAATGGTAACCTAACCCATGTAAATTTAGATTTGAATTATTTAAATGGCTTTAATCTGTTACCATATTACGATTTAAGTACAGATAATCAGTACGCTGAATTTCATGCTCAACAACACTTTAATGGCTATTTATTGCGAAAAATTCCATTGTTGAATAAATTGCAATTTCAATTGGTTCTTGGCGGAAAAGCATTAATGACCCCCGAAAACAAACCCTACACCGAATATTCCATCGGTTTGGATAATATCGGGTTTGGTAAATTCAGATTTTTACGTGTAGATTATGTAAGGTCTTATTTTAATGGAAAAGCGAGCGATGGTGTTGTTTTTGGGATAAGTTTTTGACCCCTCCGTCCTTCGGACACCTCCCCTTGAAAAAAGGGGAGGAGCTTAGTTTCCTTTAAAATTTATGATTGCTCTTGTAAAACCCCTGTTTTCAGGCGTAGATTTGACAAAGAATTACCTATTTTTGAAATATGCAAAACACCTCAATAAAAATAACTGCTGAAAAACTAAACTTGCAAGATTGTTATAATTTTGTGCAAGATGCCTCTTGTGGTGGAATTGCATTATTTGTTGGAACGGTCAGAAATCAAACGCAAAACAAAGAAGTTACTTTGTTAGATTTTTCTACCTACAAACCCATGGCAATCAAAGAAATGCAAAAAATTGCCGATAAAGCATTGGCAGATTTTGACATATTAAAATTAGCCATTCACCATGCGGAAGGCGAATTAAAAATTGGTGATATTCCGGTAATCATTGCGGTTTCATCGGCACATAGAAAAGCGGCATTTGAAGCTTGTCAATTTGCTATCGATACCTTAAAAGAAACTGTGCCTATTTGGAAAAAAGAACATTTTGTGGATGGTGAAGTTTGGGTAAATGCACATCCGTAAAAAAAGCATCAAGTCGTTAGGACACAAGATCCAAGACAAATAATTTTGACAGGAGTAATGTCCCCTTGAGGGGACCATAGGGGTGTTATTACAACTAATAAATATGATTAACAAGTTTACATTTTTAATACTAATCTTTTTCTTCTTCTCCTGTAAAAAAGAAAAGCAAAATCCCTTTGTGAGTATTGTCACAACTACTATTAAAACAGAAGAAACAGATTATTCCAAAGAAATAAAACATATAAAAGCCTTTGCCGAAAAAGGAGATTATAATAAAGACATTGCAATACTAATTGATTACAGTTTGCACAGCGGTAAAAACAGATTTTTTGTGGTTGATTTAAAAAAGGACAGTATAACGAAAAAAGCCTTAGTGTGCCATGGCAGTGGAAAAGGTAAAAACACCAAGGCAATTCCCACTGAATTTAGTAATGTAAGCGAAAGTCATTGTTCTTCTTTGGGCATGGCGGTTATGGGTGAAAGAGCTTATAGCAGCTGGGGCAAAAACTATAAATATTGGATAGATGGCCTCGAAAAAGACAACAGCAATATGCGAAAAAGAATTGTTGTTTTACACGCTTGGGAAGGTGTACCCAATGAGGAAATTTACCCAAAACCTCTAGCCACCAGTTATGGATGCCCCACCGTTTCTATTAAAGTTTTGGATGAGTTGGATAAGATTTTTAAGGAGAATGAGAAGGTCCTGTTGTATTCGGTTGAATGAAATGTCTACTACTTCTAAGTATTTCGTACTTTTGTAATTAACAAGAATTAATTAAGGATTTTAAGAAATGTCATTGGATAAAATATTTATATTTAGAATGACTCATATACAAAATATTCCGCATATTCATGTAAATGGTATTACTCATAAAGATTCAAAAAATGCAAATAACGTTTATAAATCAATTGGGGATAGCACTTTGATAAGTACCAGAAATAATTTTATAATGCCGAATGGAAGAACCCTTGGAGAATATATTCCTTTTTATTTTGGTTACCGGACACCAATGCTATATGTTATTCAAAATGGATTCAACGGAGTAAGTTCAGTAAAAGCAGAAAATATCGTATATTGTGTGAGCAGTATTCAAAAAATTATCGATGCAGGATTAGATTTTTCTTTTACTGATGGTCATGCTACCGATGGTTTTAGCAATTTTTATTTTGCCAAGGACATCAAAAATATTTCTGATAATATTGATTTTGAAGCAATTAATGCTAAATACTGGAAGAAAGAAGGCGATTTAGACTTTAAAAGAAGAAAGGAAGCAGAATTCCTTATCCTTGATGATATAGTGAATGATCTAATTTTAGGTTATATCGTCAGTAATAAAAAAGCCAAAGATCTTTTACTTAGTTTTGGAGTAAATAACAAAATAGCGATTAAACCTGATTATTATTTTTATTGATATGATACATTTTGTTTTAGGAAATTTATTGGAAAGTCCAGCACAGGCCATAGTAAATACTGTCAATACAGTTGGCGTTATGGGTAAGGGTATTGCTTTACAATTTAAAAACACCTTTCCTAATAATTATAAAATATATAAAGATTTATGTAAAAGTGGAGAGTTTAATATTGGTGACCTCCTAGTGGTTAAAGATGAAAATTTAATTATAGGAGAAAAATTAATAATTAACTTTCCTACAAAAACAAATTGGAGAAAACCATCTGAATATTCTTATATTCAGATTGGGTTAGAAAAATTAGTAAGTGTTATATCTGAGTATGAAATAGAGTCTATCGCAATTCCTCCATTGGGTAGCGGTAATGGAGGTCTACAGTGGCAAAAAGTAAAATCAATGATGGAAGAAACTCTCTCCTCTGTTGATTGTGAAATCTATATTTATGAGCCAAATTCTCATGTCAAAGAAATATTAAAAAATGAGAGAGTCAAGTTAACGCCAGCAAGGTCAATGTTACTTTTTATGTTGTATGAATTAGTAAAAAATGGAGAATTTGTATCAGAATTCTCTAGCGAAAAAATATGCTATTTTCTCCAAAGGTTTGGTGCTAAAGAACATTTCAATCTTAAATATTATCCAAATTTTTATGGTCCTTATTCTGGGAAAATAAAGCATGTGCTAAATTATTTAAACGGTAGTTATATCATGGGTTATGGGGGTAAAGATAAAAAACCTTTTGAAGAACTTAGTCTGATTATAGATTCCGAGAAAGATATTACTAATTATTTTGAGGATAATAAAGAATTAAAAGACATTGTTTATAGAACCAAAAGCTTTTTATCAGGTTTCTATTCTGATTTTGGGCTTGAATTGTTATCTACAGTTGATTTCATTGCTCAATCTGAAAAAACTTCTGATAGAGATAAAATAAAACAGAGTCTTGAAAACTGGAGCAACAGAAAAAAGACAATGTTCTCAAATGACAAATTTGTGGATATTTCTTTAAACCGGTTAGAAGAATTTAATTTAATTTAAAAATTAAACTATCTCCATCTTCTTTAACAAAAACGAAGCATTCATATTTTTACACACACCATTTTTTAGTTGGTAATCGAAATGAAGTTCGTCATCGATGATTTCGGCATCAAAATAGTAGTTTTTAATAGCATCTAGTTCTTTTTCTATTTCGCAAAGGCTGAGATCGTGTGTGGCAATAATTCCCGTGGAATTTGAGGCCACTAATTTTTGCACAAACTTTTTGGAACCAATCGCTTTGTCGGTACTGTTGGTACCTTTTAAAATTTCATCAAGAATGATAAAATAATTATCTCCCGAAACGTTGGGATTTATCTCTTCTACAATAAATTTTAGGCGTTTTAACTCCGAAAAGAAGTACGATTCGTCATCAGCTAAGGAATCTGAAGTCCTCATACTGGTAATCAGTTTTATTGGTGAATATGAAAATGACTTCGCACAAACGGGCAGACCTATATTTGCCATTACAATTGCCAAAGAAACGGTACGTAAAAAGGTACTTTTACCAGCCATATTCGCACCGGTAATTATAAAAAATTGCTGATTTTCAATAGTAAAATCATTATCCACACGTTTGGTAGTTTTTAATAACGGATGACCTAATTGCTCTGCTTTAATTACATTTTTATCTCCATTCAATTCGGGATACACATAGTTCTGATGATTAAAAGCAAAGTTCGCTAAACTATTTTGGGCATCGAAAAAAGCAATAACCTTAAACCAATTTTCTACGTTGCTTTTGTAAGTATTTATCCAGTTTTCAATTTTAAAAGCTTGGTGTGCATCCCACAATAAAAAACCGTTACCTATAATTGCCATAATCATATTATTCCGTTGGTCTAAAGCATCTAGAATTTTTGAGAATTTCTTAAAAATAACCGAAGCTTTTTCTTTCTCGGTTTTTATGGCATTTTGTTGAGCAATCAAAATTTCCGACGAAAAAGTGGTCGATTCAATCTTATCTAACAATTTGTGATATTGTTTAAAGGTGTCTTTTGCTTTTCCAGCATCTTCATATATAGAATTTACTCTCTTTAGATAAGCTCCTGCGAATCCTAACCCAATAAAAAACCACAACAGCAAAAAGTGATATGTTATGATTTCAAAACTTAATAGCACAAATAAAATAAATGAAATTGCGGCAAAAACCTTCGGCAAAAACATCATAAACTTTGGCAGAGCCGATTCATAATTATGAATCCATTTTATGATATGCTTTGCTGGATGCTGCACATTTACCAAACTGCCAATGGCTGAAAATTCTTGTCGCCACTTCGGTATTTTAGCTAATTCCTTAATGCCGTTTTGCCGTTGTTCAATGTCTATAATATTATTCTGTGTAAGTTGATTTGCAAATTCCCTTTCGCCCTCTTTGGTTACCGTTCTATTTGTGTATTGAAAAAACGAACCTTTACCAAAAAGGTCAATATCGTAACTATAAAAATGTTTGGGATTTGTATAGGCAATGCCTTCATTTAAATCGTAATATTTGCCATAAAACACATCAATCTCCGTTGTATTTAAGGCGATTAGCTGATTGATAAAATCGCGTTGATATTGCAATTTTCCATGCCTTAATACTAAATATAGAAATAGAGCAATGCCTAGTATAGCGATTCCTGCAACGAGTTTAAGGTTACTGAAAAAAAAATAAATTCCAAGTGCCATGACTATAAAAAGGATTAATCTAATGGTACTTGATAAAGCCAATTTCTTTTTTAACGAACTTAGTTCCAGCTCGTATTTGGTCTTTTCTGATTTATAAAATTCTAATGGTTTTTGCATTTAATAATTGCTTATACCTCCTTTAAGGCTCAACACCTCAAGGTCGGGAAATTTTTCTTTAATTTTTTGGGTTGCAATATAACTTGAAACCCCACGGTTACAAACAACAACATATTCGTTCTCTTTGTTAAAATCTATATCTTCAAGTTTTAACTGCGACAAAGGTATTTTTTTATGCACATGAAATGGCATTTTGGTATCAATATCTTCAATAACCGAAATAATGGTTAAACCTAAAGATGCCTCACCATGTGACAATTTTTTTCGTAATGTTTTCGCGGAAATCAATAAGTTGTCATTCTGGACTTCACAGCTCAAATCAACATAACTTTCTTTATCAAAAATTTGTGAGATTCTTTGCATACGCTCTGAATGAGAACTATCCGTCATTTTCAACTTGATTTTATATTGTGAATTTTCTAGGCTATTATAAATCAATAATTCATCAACTAGCGGTTTGCCTATTCCACAAACCAATTTCAAAACCTCATTAGCTTGTAACAGACCAATAATTCCAACAATTGTATTAAGCGTTCCTATTTCAGAGCAATTAGGAATCGCTTCTTTGGACATTTCCGGAAATGTATCGCGTAAATTGGTGCTAAACTCGCCGTCTTTTTGCCGAATATTAAAACTGGACACATACCCATCGAACTTATACAGCGAACCATAAATAAGTGGTTTATTTTTTAAGACACAAGCATCGTTTAACAAATATTTTGTGGGTAAACTATCGGTACAATCTAAAATATAATCTGCTTTAGAGATTAATTCAAATATGTTCTTTTTATTAACTGTTAGTTTATGTTCAAAAACATCAGTAAAAGGAGCTATTTTTCTTAAATAATTACCCAAAACCTCAACTTTGGGTTTGCCGACATCTTCAAGTGTAAAAAATAATTGACGGTGTAAATTAGAAATATCAACCGTATCAAAATCCAATAAATGAATTGTACCAATTCCGCTTCCAGCTAATGAAGTGGCAACTGTATTTCCTAAACCACCACAACCCACAATCAAAACGCTGGTTTGTTGTAATTTTTGCTGTCCTTCTTCACCTATTTCTGATAAAGTGGTTTGGCGTGTGAATAGTTGTTTAGGTATAATATTCATTTATATTTCTTTTTGAATATCGGTAGTTTTAATGTGCTCGTCACCCTGAACTTGTTTATTCATATATTTCTATTGTTTTTTTATTGAATTCATGAATCTTCGATTTCAGGGTCACATTCATTAACCCTCAAATGATAAATTGTTATGAGATGCTGAAACAAGTCTGCCTGTCGGCAGACAGGTTCAGCATGACGTATCATTTAATGCTCATACCCTTCTCATTCAACTGGTAAATTTCGTTATTAATTGAATAGTATTCCTTCAATTTATCCAAATAGTTGAAATATTGCAAATCTCCAAAACCATAAACGGTTTCTTTACGTTGCCATTTGAGCATTTTTTTCACGATTCCGTTTTTATCGAGCTTATTTTCATCAATAACCTCCAATATTTTTTGTTGAATTTGATTTAATCCGTTTGACTTTGAAAATCGTTCTAAATGCTGGTCCATAGCAAGTTGAAAATAGGCAAACTTTGGTTGTTGGTTAAAATTAAATTCTTTTAACTTTTTAAGATCGTTTTCCACATACATTTCCCAACATTCTTTAGCAAACAATAAATTATTTCGGCTTAATTTAATTCTATCTTCCAATAATTTGGGATAAGATTCAGGAGGATAATCTGCCAAGGTTTGCAATTGCTCCTTATTCTTTTCTCTGCCTGTACAAACCAAATAATTGTTTACCGATTTGCTGTAACTTTCAAGTAAATAGGTACATGCGGCCATTAAATTTACTTGACAAAACAAATCGTATTCAAACCATAAAACAATTTCATCATATAGAGAAACATCTTCTAATTTAATGATTTCTTTAATCGTTTTATCGAAGTATTCTAATTTAGGAACTCCTAATTCATTTTTAAAATAGCGATACCGCTGCAACCAAAATTCATCACTGCCCACTTCATTACAAATTGGACCTTCACATAGCATTTCTCGCCAAACAACAATATCACCTTCAATTGAAGTTTGCTTTAAAATTTCAGCCGTGCTGTCACCGTTGAGTATATGAAGTGTTTTATTCACTTGTCTTTTCGTTTGTTCAATAATCCCTTGATAAAGCCTGTGCCGAGCGAAGTCGAGGTGCTCGGGGAGACATGGCAAGGTTTAATTGTTTTTTATTTCCTTAATGGCTTGTTTATACTCTTCTGGCGTATTGATGTTTCTTATCAAATCGTCATCAACCTCAACAATTTCAACTTCTGAATTTATCAATACTTTACGTGGACAAGAGTATCCTTGTGCCAAATAACTCAATAAAATGGGATAGGCTTTTGGCTCATAAATAGTAATTAAAGGTTCTACAAAAGCTTTGGATTTTCCTTTTACGGCCGTAGCTATTTTTTTAGGATTTCTGTTTTTTAAGAGCAATTGAATTAGGTCAGAATTTACAAAAGGTAAATCAGTTGCCAAGACCAACCATGCCTTATTTGGATTGTGTTGAAAAGCGGAACAGATTGCTCCAAATGCACCTAAATCAACAAATTTATCCGAGATTATTTTAGGATTATTTTGTTCATCACTTTCGGCTACAGAAACATAAGTTTTCAGTAGATTATTTTCTAGAAGATTCAGGGCAAAATCGCGTTGGGGTTCTCCATGATAGTCCAATGCTGTTTTGTCTTTGCCCATTCTTGTACTTTTGCCACCTGCTAATACCAAACCCTGAACTGGGGCAATTTTTTCTTGAATTAAATTATTAATATGTTTAACAATGGCATCTTCATCATCGATAGAATAGGATCTAATATTTTTTATATGCGGAAACTTTTCAATCAAAAAGTCATAATATTTGGAATCGTCATTTAGCTTAATGACAAATTGAATTCGCGTCAATTGATCTAAACGTTTTTTAAGGGATGCTTCTTTTTCATTATCTAAAATCAAAATCTGCTTTTCACCTTGATAGTGATTCCCATTGATAAAAACTAAATCGTGTTGAGCAAAACGTAGGCGTTCATTGTATTCGTTCAAATCAGTTTTAATTGTTGTGCCTAAAACCCCAGAATGATGGAATATAAAAGTATCATAATCAGGTTGCGAAACGGACTCACTATGTGAGGCATCTAAATAGCCAATTTTTGCTTTTTTTTGGAGTTTTTTGCTCATTTTTAGTACAAAATCGGCAATTATTGAGCAATTTGTGCCTAAAATGGCTATTTCGTTGGGAGCGAAATTTTCATTTTCCCTTCGCTTTAACTTAGTATGTTTTTGGTGGTTTGTTTCCATATAACTTTGTTTATTATGTCATTCCGAAGTAAAAGGAATCTTTTTGATTCGAACTCGAATTTCAAAAGATTCTTCACTCCATTTCATTCCGCTCTGAATGACAAGTCTTATTAATGATTGTGAAAATCAGACTTCCCTCCAGTTTTCTCCATTAATTTCACCTCTTTTATAATCATATGTTGCGAAATACTTTTACACATATCGTAAATGGTAAGAGCAGTAACTGATGCTCCAGTTAATGCTTCCATCTCAACCCCTGTTTTGCCTTCAATTTCTACAGTACATAAAATTTCGGCATGTTGACCATCAACAATTTCAATATCAATATCAACCCCATTAATTGCTAATGGATGACACATTGGTATTAACTCAGAGGTCTTTTTTACCGCTTGAATTCCAGCTACAATCGCAGTTTGAAAAACCGGACCTTTTTTAGTGATAATATCGTCATCGGTAAAATTTGAGACGATTTCTTTACCTAAGAATAAAGTCGCTTTTGCGATAGCCTTTCTTTTGGTTATAGCCTTATCGCCCACATTTACCATTTTGGGCTGGTTTTTTTTATTGATATGTGAGAATTTATTCATTTTCATTTTAAGTTGTCATTCCGAAGTATGAGGAATCTTTTAAGTTGAAAAACAAATTTAATAGATTCTTCGCTTCACTGCATTCCACTCTGAATGACAGTTAGCGAAATTACCTATACTTTATCAAAGGAAAAACCTCTCCTTTTTTAAAGTCCGTTCTATCTGCAGGCAATTCTAAAAACCCATCGGCATCTGCTAAATTAGCTAAATCTCCCGAACCTTTGCCTTTTTTTGGTGTGGCGATTAGTTTTCCATTTTCATTTTTAAGGCTTACTTGCAAAAAATAGGTCAATTCGGGTTTAAAGGTAAAATCTTCCGAAAGGATTGCTTTATCGAGGTTTTCATATGGAATTCCCATTGATTTTTGATACCAAGGATAAAAATATTTTAAACAGCCCGCAAAAGTAGAAACGGGATTCCCAGGGAAAGCAAAAACGGTTGTTGAATTATTTTTCACCTCATTTTTCCCACCCGAATCCCTCATACCAAAAGAGCCAATGGCTTCTCCGAACCAGAAG
Organism: Aureibaculum koreense; assembly: GCF_034296135.1. Taxonomy (NCBI): domain Bacteria; kingdom Pseudomonadati; phylum Bacteroidota; class Flavobacteriia; order Flavobacteriales; family Flavobacteriaceae; genus Aureibaculum; species Aureibaculum koreense. The sequence continues at coordinate 44,994 of NZ_JAXKVV010000017.1, read as the reverse complement.
GGTTTTCCTGGGCGTTGTTTTACTTTATGGAATAATTTTTTAACGCCTAATTCCTCCAATATCTCTGGTAAAAAATCGTATTTGCCTTTGCTTACGGCTCCGCTGAATAATAGCACATCATATTCTTCTAAAAATCCTTCTATTTTCTGTTTCAAAATAGCTCTATCATCATTTATATGGGCGGTTTTTGCATTAATTTTCAATTCTTGCAAAAGTGCAACTAACGTATAAACATTGCTTTTCCGAATTTGATAGTTTAAAGGATTTTGATCAACCTCAACCAATTCATCACCTGTAGAAATAATCATAACTTTGGGTTGCTTGGCAACTTTAACGTTTGTCTTTCCGACGGTAGCCAAAACACCAATCTCAGCTGCAGAAATTATTGTGTTTTTCCCAAGTAAGACATCGTTTTGTTTTCTATCCAATCCTTTTTTATGGATGTTTTGACCCTGAAGTACAGATTCGGTAATCACGGTTGCTTGACCGTCTTTTATTGTGACTAACTCATAGGGAATAACACTGTCCGTATTCCTCGGTAAAACCGCACCAGTCATTACTTCAATACAATGCTGATTGTTATTTAGTACTAATTGCTCAGCTCCAGCAGCTTGAATATTTTCAATTGGAAAATTAGTTTTCCCCTTGTCAAAAACATCAAAATTTATGGCAATTCCGTCCATACTAACGCGATCAAACGGTGGAAAATCCCTATCGGCAACAATATTTTCTTTTAAAACTCGCCCTAAAGAATCCAAAAAGGGGATTTCTTCAATTCCAACGTCTTGGGATTGATTTAAAATTATTTCTATTGCTTGTTGACTTGTAATCATAAAAAAAGTACTTGCTAACCTTTCGACTCACCTCAAGGAGACATTATTTGTATTAATAATTACCCTCCAATTGTTGACATACTTTCTGAAACATCATTTTTTCGATTTGCTTCAGCAACAAAACCGTTTTCGGGTTTTTCCTTTACAATACTTAAAAAAAGTTGTTTTAAATCCTCGTTACTTGCTCCTTGGCGGATATAATCGCGAACGTTAAAAACTCCATTATCAAATAGACAATTTTTAAATATTCCAGTCGATGTTATTCTGATTCTATTACAATCATTGCAAATAGTTCTTGTAAAAGCGGGAATTATTCCAAAAGAGCCCATATAATCAGGTATTTTAAAATTATGGGAAGTAGAGGATTTATTCGATTTTAAGGGTATAATCTCTTTATAAGTTGACTTAATACATTCCAAAATTTTATTGTAATTCCACACTTCTTTGGTGGTTCTTTGTCCAACGCCGTTAAAAGGCATCTCTTCAATAAAACGAACCGCAATGTTTTTATGTTTGGTAAATTCAATAAAATCGATTATTTCGTGTGTGTTTACCCCAGATTGCACTACACAATTCAACTTTAAATTTAACGAACTGTTTTCTAAGGCTTCTAAGGTTTTAAAAACATCGTCAAATACATCGCGTCTAGTTATTTTAGCAAAATTTTCTTTGTTTAGGCTATCAATGCTTAGGTTTATATTCTTGACCTTTAAAACCTCCAATTCTTTTATATGGTTAGCAATCAAAACACCATTGGTCGTAATATTTATTTCTTCCAACAAATCATTAAAAGAAAGCATTTCCAAGAATTTAATAAAATCTTTGCGGACAAAAGGTTCCCCACCAGTCAAGCGGACTTTATTAACTCCCAACTCACTCAAAACCCTTGAAACACGATACATTTCTTTAAATGTGAGCAGTTCTTTTCTGTCAACGATATCAATACCATGTGCAGGCATACAATATTGACAACGCAGGTTACAACGATCGGTTACTGCCAATCGCAAATAGCTAATTTGTCTGCCAAATTTATCGGTTAACATGTCCTTGAGTTCTTATAGAAACTATCCGTAAAGATACAAAGAAAAACTTGCCTAATTGGGAAGTTTATTCTTAACACTATGATAAACAAAAGCACCTATCAAAGCACCAAAAATAACAACGGCAATAGCTAAAACACCTCTACCCAGTAATATAAACATGGGGCCGGGACAAGCCCCTACCAACGCCCAACCCAATCCGAAAATGATACCACCAAATAAATTGGCTTTAAAAGCATTCTTTTTGGGTGGAATGGTAATTTGCTCTCCTTTGTTGGTTTTTATAATTCTTTTTTTAAACAATTGAACGAGTATGATTCCAATGATTACGGCAGAACCAATGATTCCGTACATGTGAAAGGATTGAAACTTAAACATTTCGTAAATTCTGAACCAAGAAATGACTTCGGATTTACTCAGTATAATTCCGAATAAAATACCTATTACTAAAAACTTTACAAACTTCATATTTTAAAAAATTAAAGGAATTAAAACCCATGTCATTATTAAACCGCCTATAAAAAATCCAATTACTGCAACTAAAGATGGTTTTTCCAAATTACTTAACCCAACAATAGCATGACCCGATGTACAGCCACCCGCGTAACGTGCTCCAAAGCCGACCAGAAATCCACCTAATAACAATATCAAAATTCCCTTTAGTGATAAAATGGATTCAAGGGAGAAAATTTCTTGGGGCAAATAGGTTTGTCCGGCGTTCTGCAAACCGATTTCCGATAAATCTTGCACCGTTTGCGGGTTTAAAGAAATTATTTTATCTGGCGAAAGCCATTTATAGGTTATAAATCCACCGATTATGGCTCCTAAAACAAAGATGAGATTCCAAGCATTTTTTGTCCAATCGTTTTTAAAATAGCTATTAAACTTTCCTGCCCCGGCTATGGTACACATACTTTCCAAATTCGAGGAAACCCCAAAGGTTTTTCCAAAATAAAATAGCAAAAGCATCACAAATGCAATTGCTGGGCCAGCAATATACCATGGCCAGGGTTGTAAGATAAAATCTATCATAATTTATTGTAGTTTTTAAATCTTCTTTTTCTTTCGCTGAAAGTGAGTCGTAGTACTGCTTTTTAACATAAAGCAACTCACCAGTTTCATCTGAATACACAAACCTATAATCTTCGGAAAAAATAAGGTAATATGCAAAATTATCGGGTCTTATATTTTTAAAAACCGTCATTTTATATTCTCCATGCCTTCTTATGTCAAACCTACCTAATCTATGGGCTCTTAATTCGGTCAAAACATATTCAACTTGGTCAAAACCCATAGTCTCCTTTATGTTTAATTCAATATCACTTTTTAGGTTTTGATATGTACCAACCACACCTTGATCTTCTTTAGAATCACATCCTATTTGGCTCATTATCGTTATTGTAAAAAATATTTTAAATCCTAAATTATTGGTAAAATTCATAATTTTATTTAATTGTTTTATACTGAAAGCCGTTTGGTAATATATCTCATTATTTTTTCGGTGGAACCGATATTATCCAGAATATAATTTTTGGCAATATTACCCTTGTTTTTACGCATTTCGTCATCGTTAAACAGTAAATCTAACACCCTCTCAAATTCGATTTTGGTCTTTACTGAAACACAAGCCTTTAGGTTTACTAAATCTTTTGCCTCATTAAATTTTTGATAATTTGGACCAATAATTATCGGAATACCGAAAGTGGCAGGTTCCAAAACATTGTGGATTCCGCTGCCAAAACCACCGCCAACATAAGCAATATCGCCATACTTATAAATTTGAGTTAAAATACCGATGGTGTCTATAATCAGTACCTCATATTCGCTTAAATCCTTGCTTTCTTTTTCGGAATACAATACCGTTTTTTTAATGATAATTTGTTTTAATTTTTCAATATTTTGAGGATTTATATTGTGCGGTGCAATAATGTACCTGTCATTCCCGCTAAAGTGGGAATCTTTTGATCGGCTATTGATAAAGTCAATCAACAATGTTTCATCCTTAGGCCAGGTACTGCCCGCAATCAATGTTGTTTTATTATCCTTAAATTGCTCGACAAAATCAAGTTTTATTTTTTGTTTTGTAATTTCATAAACCCTGTCAAAACGGGTATCGCCCGAAAGGGTAACATTTTTGAACCCTATCGTTTTCAATAACTTTACGGATAATTCGTTTTGCACAAAAAAATGGTCAAAAGTAGTGAGCGATTTCCGAATCCATCCACCATATCCCTTAAAAAAAGTTTGATTTTCTCTAAATATACCAGAAACCAAAATGGTTTTTATCTGTTTACGCTTTAATTCTCTCAGTAAATTGGGCCAAAACTCGTATTTTACGAATATTGCCATGGCGGGATTTATAATTGCTACAAATTTTTTTACATTTTTTTTAGTATCTAAAGGCAAATAGGTAACCAGATCTGCTACCGTATAATTTTTTCTTACCTCATAACCCGAAGGTGAAAAAAAAGTAACCAATATCTTAAATCCAAAAAATTGGGATTTGGGATTTGGGATTTGGGATTTAATTTTTTCTATTATCGGCCTTCCCTGTTCAAACTCGCCCAAAGAGGCACAATGAAACCAAATGACTTTATCGCCCTCATCAAAGCTATCCTTCAGCTTGGTGAAAACATCCTTTCTTCCACTAACAAAAAGAGCTAATTTCTTATTAAAAACCGCAATAATTTTAGCAAAAATACTGGCTACATAAACCGCTATGTTGTAGATAAAATACATAAGAGTTCGCTAAAATATGAATTTACAATATCAACCGTTAAATAATTTGTAATTTTGTGCGTTTATTGTAAAAATCCATAGCGAATGAAACCAATTGAAATGGTTGACTTAAAGAGTCAATATCAAAAAATAAAAGGTCAAATAGATACCTCTATCCAAAATGTAATTGATAACACTACCTTTATAAATGGGCCGGAAGTAAAGCGGTTTCAAAAAGAATTGGAAGATTATCTAGATGTAAAGCATGTAATTCCTTGTGCTAACGGTACCGATGCATTGCAAATCGCCATGATGGGTCTAGATCTTCAACAGGGTGATGAGGTTATTACAGCCGATTTTACCTTTGCAGCTACCGTTGAAGTCATTGCATTATTAAAATTGACACCCGTTTTGGTTGATGTTGAGGCCGATACTTTTAATATTGATATTGAAGCTCTTAAAAAAGCGATTACGCCAAAGACCAAAGCAATTGTACCTGTACATTTATTTGGGCAATGTGCAAATATGGAAGCTATTTTAGAAGTTGCTAAACAGCATAATTTATATGTCATTGAAGACAATGCTCAAGCTATTGGTGCTGATTATACTTTTTCTGATGGTTCTACCAAAAAAGCGGGAACAATAGGAGATGTGGGCACAACTTCGTTCTTTCCGTCTAAAAATTTAGGTTGCTATGGCGATGGAGGTGCTATTTTTACGAATGACGATGACTTGGCACATAAATTACGAGGTATTGTAAATCATGGTATGTACCAGAGATATTATCATGATGAGGTGGGGGTAAATTCGCGTTTAGATAGTATTCAAGCTGTTGTTCTTAGTGCTAAACTGCCACATTTGGATTCCTATTGCAGTGCCAGAAGAAAAGCAGCCGAATATTATAATGAAGCTCTGTCTAAGTCGGATAAGATTATTACACCAACTACAAACCCTTTTACTACACATGTGTTTCATCAATATACTTTAAGGTTGATTGATGTTGACAGAGATGCTCTACATAAACATTTATTAGATAACAACATACCCTGTGCTATCTATTATCCAGTACCTTTGCACAGTCAAAAAGCGTATGCTGATGAACGTTATAACGAAGCTGATTTTCCAATAACAAATGAACTTGTAAAAACGGTTATTTCTTTACCTATGCACACCGAGCTTGAAGAAGAACAACAGGAGTTTATCACCAGCACAATACTAAATTTTATAAATAAGTAAATATGAATTTAACAGTTATAGGAACGGGTTATGTAGGCTTAGTAACCGGAACATGTCTGGCAGATATGGGTAACAATGTTACTTGTGTGGATATTGATGAAGATAAAGTGGCGTTAATGCAAAAAGGCAAAATACCTATTTATGAACCCAATTTAGAAGAGCTTTTTAAAAGGAATATTAATCGCGGGCGTTTACACTTTACAACTAATTTAAAAGAATCAATAAAAGATTCAACCATCATATTTCTAGCGTTGCCAACACCACAGGATGAGGATGGATCTGCCGATTTATCATATGTCAAAGATGTCGCCCACGACTTAGGGAAATTAATTGATGATTATAAAATAATTATTAATAAAAGTACGGTACCGGTTGGTACTTCTGATATTGTAAAAGATATTATTTCTAGTCAAACCGATATTGAATTTGATGTGGTCTCGAATCCTGAATTTTTGCGTGAAGGTTATGCCGTAAAAGATTTTATGGAACCCGAGCGTATCATTATTGGTTCTAAAAGCGAAAAAGCAAAATCAATTTTATCTAAATTGTATAAGCCATTTATTACTACAAAACGTCCTATAATTTTTATGGACGAACGCTCTTCTGAACTTACAAAATATGCTTCCAATTGTTTTTTAGCAACCAAAATTACTTTTATGAACGAAGTTGCCAATCTTTGCGAAATTATAGGTTCAGATGTTGATATGGTTAGAATTGGTATGGGGTCGGATTCTAGAATAGGTAACCGATTTTTATATCCAGGTATCGGTTATGGGGGTTCTTGTTTTCCAAAAGACGTTAATGCTTTGGTAAAATCTAGTGACGAAGCTAATTACGATTTTAAAATATTAAAATCCGTCATTGAAGTCAATGTAGAACAAAAGAAATCTTTGGTGCCAAAAGTATCTCGTTATTTTAATGGCGATTTAAAAGATAAAAAAATTGCCATTTGGGGCTTGGCATTCAAACCCAATACGGATGATGTCAGGGAAGCACCAGCAATTGACGTAATTAATGAATTATTATTACAAGATGTTGAAATTACTGCTTATGACCCTGAAGCCATGCCAAATATCAAGCGTATTTACGGTGATAAAATTAAGTATGGAAAAAATGCCTACGATATTTTAGAAAATGCTGATTGTTTATTAATTTGCACAGAATGGAGCGAGTTTACCCAGCCCAGTTTTAATAGAATGAAATCACTTTTAAAAGAACCAGTAATTTTTGACGGTAGAAATATGTTTGACTTGGAAGTCATGGAAAACAATGGATTCTATTATGAATCTGTTGGTAGAAAAATTGTTACTATTTAGGTATTAATATGGACAAAATTTTAGTTACCGGAGGCTTAGGCTTTATAGGATCACACACTGTAGTCGAACTTCAAAATGAAGGCTTTGAAGTTGTTATTATTGACGACCTTTCCAATACAACTATAGATGTTTTAGATAAAATCACTTCAATAGCAGGTAAAAAACCATTGTTTGAAAAGTTAGATTTAAAGGATAAACCATCAATTCAGCAATTTTTCAAAAAGCATCAGGACATAAGAGGAGTAATCCACTTTGCAGCTTCAAAAGCAGTGGGTGAAAGCGTTGAAAAGCCATTATTATATTATCATAATAATATTTCTACGCTAATTTATTTATTGGAAGAAATGAGAGCGAACAACGTGAACAACTTTATTTTCAGTTCGTCATGTACAGTTTATGGTCAGGCCGATACTATGCCTATTACGGAATATGCACCCTTTAAAACTGCTGAATCTCCTTACGGAAACACCAAACAAATTGGCGAAGAAATTATTTCTGACACCTCTAAAGTTTCTGATTTAAAGGCAATTGCGTTACGGTATTTTAATCCCATCGGAGCTCACGAAACCGCCAAAATAGGAGAGTTACCCATTGGTGTACCACAAAATCTAATTCCATTTGTTACACAAACTGCAGCTGGAATTAGAGAGGAGCTTTCTGTTTTTGGTGGTGATTATCCTACACCAGATGGCACGGCAATACGAGATTATATTCATGTGGTTGATTTGGCAAAAGCACATACTGTAGCCATGAAAAGATTGTTGAATGGTGATAATAAATCACATTTTGAAGTGTTTAATATAGGCACGGGCAAAGGAAGTTCTGTATTGGAAGTCATAAAGGCTTTTGAAAACGCAACAAAGCAAAAATTGAAATATAAAATTGTTGACCGTCGTGAAGGCGATATTACCGAAGCCTATGCAGACACAACTTTTGCACAAAACGAATTAAAATGGAAAGCTGAACTCAGTTTGGAAGATGGATTGGCATCAGCTTGGAAGTGGCAACAATCGTTGAAATAATCTGTTATTCCTGCGAAGGCAGGAAGCTCATAAAAATTGCGTGTAACATTAAAAAGATTCCTGCCTTCGCAGGAATGACAATAAAAAAGTATGAAAAATATATTAATTACAGGAGGAGCAGGTTTTATTGGTGCTCACGTTGTTAGACTTTTTGTGAACAAGTATCCTAATTATAATATTTTTAATTTAGATGCCCTAACTTATGCAGGTAATTTAGAAAATATTGCAGATATTGCAGATAAGTCCAATTACACATTCATTAAGGGCAATATAAAAGATATAGATTTTATTAATAACCTATTTCAAAAGCATAAATTTGATGGTGTAATTCACTTGGCCGCTGAGAGCCATGTGGATAGGTCAATAACCAATCCTAACGATTTTATTGAAACCAATGTGTTGGGTACGGCAAATTTATTAAATGCTTTTCGCGATTTGTGGAAGGATAATTTTGAGGGCAAATTATTTTACCATGTTTCTACGGATGAAGTATATGGTTCTTTAGGCAAAACAGGATTGTTTACTGAAACCACACCTTACGATCCGCAATCACCTTATGCAGCATCAAAGGCGGCATCAGACCATGTCGTTCGGTCTTTTGGAAATACATATAAATTACCTTTTGTTATCAGCAATTGCTCAAATAATTATGGTGCCAATCAATTTCCTGAAAAATTGATTCCCTTATTTATACACAATATTAAAACGGGTAAAAATTTACCGGTTTATGGCGATGGAAACTATACCAGAGATTGGCTTTTTGTGGAAGATCATGCCAAAGCAATTGATTTAATTTTCCACAAAGGAAAAATTGCCGAAACCTATAATATTGGCGGATTTAACGAATGGACAAACCTCGACTTAATAAAGGTTTTATGCAAACAAATGGACACAAAATTAAACCAACTAGAAGGTACAGCGGCTAAATTGATCACATTCGTAAAAGATAGAGCTGGACACGACAAACGTTATGCCATTGATGCCACGAAAATTAATAAAGAATTGGGCTGGAAACCATCTGTAACTTTTGAAGAAGGCTTATCTAAAACCATTGATTGGTATCTAGAAAATGAGCAATGGTTAAGCAACGTTACCTCTGGAGCTTATAAAGAGTATTACAAGGAAATGTACGGGTAAGCCCCTTTGTCCTGTGGACATTTCCCTTCAAGGGAAAATATAGGAACCCCCATTGAAAATTTTGCTATACGTTCATTAACCACTCTGTGAATTTATTCAAGTTTATCAATTTTGGTCAATTCAAATGGAAAGGCACAAACATCTTCTGTTTCAAACGTTTCAAATAAATAACCACTAAATACAATGTTCAAACCATCCTCTTTAAATTTGTCATCGAGATTACACGGACTAAATGTTAATGTATATTTGTTCGAATCATCTTTTATTGTAAACAGGGCTTGACAACCTTGAGTACCAGGACCAATAATTTTTCCTTTGGCATTAGTAAAAATCGCTGTTATTTTCCTGTTTTCACCTTTGTAACAAGAAAATTCAATCGAATCATCTGAATTGCTGCATGCCATTGACATTGCTACCATAAGAAAAAATATCAAAATTTTCATATTTTAGTTTAGCTTTTAGATACATCATTATTTAGTTGGTTGCGTTAAATTGGTTTAATTTTTCATCCGAAACCTGTTGCCTAAAAGCCGCATCAATATTCGGTGTTTTTTTAGGTTTTCTGCGTTTTAACGGAATTACAATACTAGCACCAATAGCACCCCCAAGTACGCTATATTGAAAATCCTTTTTGCTTCTAACACCATTAAACCACTTAGGATCAACAGCTTCTTTTAGGTAGCCAATGGTAGCAGCCGATGCTGCACCTATCAGCCATGCCTTAAATTTGTTGTTTGTTTTTCGGTAAACCAAATAAGAAACACCTCCGCCAATAATTGCTCCTGCAATTACGTGTTCTGGATGCCCATTATCAGAAATTACGGGTTGAGCATTAATTTGGCTGGATATAAATACTATTAAAATCAATACATATTTCACATCGTTAAATTAAGATTAAGTATTTAATAATAAAATACTCAAATTATTTTATCAATTGAGCTGTTTTACCAAACCCCCTCAATGAGATTTTTATTTAAATGCATTTAACCCTGTAATATCTAATCCCGTGATTAGTAGATGAATATCATGTGTACCTTCGTACGTTATTACAGATTCCAAGTTCATCATATGACGCATAATAGAGTATTCTCCGGTAATGCCCATGCCGCCCAGCATTTGTCTGGCATCTCTGGTAATTTTTAACGCCATATCCACATTATTACGTTTTGCCATGGATATTTGTGCTGAAGTAGCTTTTCCTTCATTACGCAACACGCCCAATCGCCAAGCTAATAATTGGGCTTTGGTAATTTCGGTAATCATTTCTGCCAATTTTTTTTGTTGTAATTGAAACGCCCCTATGGGTTTGCCAAATTGCATCCGCTCCTTAGAATATCTTAATGCGGTATCGTAACAATCCATAGCTGCTCCAATTGCTCCCCAAGCTATTCCATATCTGGCGGAATCCAAACATCCTAAGGGTGCACCAAGCCCCGATTTTTTAGGTAATAAATTCTCTTTAGGCACTTTTACATTATCAAAAATCAGCTCGCCCGTAGCCGAAGCCCTTAACGACCATTTGTTATGTGTTTCGGGTGTTGTAAAGCCTTCCATGCCACGTTCTACAATTAGTCCGTGGATTCTACCAGACTCGTCTTTGGCCCAAACTATGGCAATATCTGCAAAAGGGGCGTTGGAAATCCACATTTTTGCACCATTTAATAAAAAATAGTCGCCTTTATCTTTGAAGTTGGTAACCATTCCTGCAGGATTTGAACCATGGTCAGGCTCGGTCAAGCCAAAACAACCTATAAACTCACCAGAAGCTAACTTTGGCAAATATTTTTTGCATTGAGCTTCGTTTCCATATTTCCAAATAGGGTACATTACCAAAGATGATTGTACCGAAGCGGTTGAACGCACACCAGAATCGCCACGCTCTATTTCTTGCATAATCAATCCATATGAAATCTGATCTAAACCTGCTCCTCCATATTCTTCGGGAATATAAGGACCAAAAGCACCTATTTCAGCCAATCCATTTATTATTTGTTTGGGGAATTCCGCCTTTTGTGCATACTCTTCGATTATTGGTGAAACTTCACGTTTCACCCATTCTCTGGAAGCATCTCTGACCAATTTATGCTCATCTTCTAATAAATCGTCCAATTGATAATAATCTGGAGCTTGAAACAAATCTTGTGACATCTTAAAGTAATTTTATTCAAAAATAACGATTTAAGTCTTTTTATTAAGTTTTTTTCTGAAATGTTTATTGAGTACCTTTGTTTGTGTGAGATTTACATTAAAAAAAGAAGAAAAACTAAAAAGCAAAAGGCTTATTGGAGAACTATTTGAAAAAGGGAAATCTTTATCAAAATTTCCATTGAGGTTGGTTTATTTACAAGTAGAACACCTATCAAGTTACCCAATTCAAGTTGCATTTTCAGCCCCAAAACGCAGATTTAAAAAAGCTGTTGATAGAAATAGAATTAAACGCCTTATGAGAGAGGCATATCGCAAAAATAAACACATCTTGTACGACAGTATTAAAGAAAAGCATATTATTATGTTTACCTATACAGACGAAAACGAATTAAAATACGTTGAAATAGAAGAAAAAATGGTACTTTTATTACGGAAATTTGAAGAAAAAATTAAGAGTCAGAAAAATGAAAAGGGTTAAGCAACTAGGAATTACAGCTGTATTGATTATTGTTTTAACGATATCGGTAGGTTACAAATCCGACTTTTTTGAAGTCGCCAAACAAATTGAAATCTATACTACATTATTTAAGGAATTAAATATGTACTATATAGATGAGACCAATCCCGCAGAACTGACGGAAACCGCTATTGACAATATGTTAAAAGAATTGGACCCTTATACGCGGTTTTATGATGAGCAAGGTGTGGAAAAGGCTAGGATAAACGCTGCATCTGACAATGGAGGAATAGGGGCAAGTACTAAAATAATAGATGAAAAATTATTTATTGCCGAGCCTTATGAAGGTGCCGTGGCCGACAAAGCAGGATTAAAAGCAGGTGATGAAATTTTAAAGATTAACGAACTTGCTTTAAAAAATGTCCCAGCAATAGATGCCATGTCAATGCTCAATGGAAACCCTGATTCCGAAGTCACCTTACAATTAAAGAGACAAGACAAAACTTTTTCAACTACAATTACAAGAGAAGCCAACGAATTTGACCCCGTTCCTTATTATACTATGTTAGATGATAAAGTAGGCTATATTTCATTCATTAAATTTAATACAAAAGCGTCATCAAACGTTAAAGCTGCTTTTGAAGACCTAAAAATGCAAGGCATGACCAAATTGGTATTGGATATTAGAGGTAACTTAGGCGGATTGTTGAACGAGGCTGTTGAAATTACCAACTTTTTTGTACCAAAAAACGAAGTCGTTGTAACCACAAAGGCCAAAGTGAAAAAGTGGAGCGATACCTATAAAACCAAAAGAGAACCGATAGATTTAGAAATTCCTATTGTGGTATTGATTGATCGTTATTCTGCATCGGCCTCAGAAATAGTCGCAGGCTCTTTACAAGATTTAGATAGGGCTGTTATTATTGGAGAACGTTCTTTTGGTAAAGGTTTAGTGCAACGTTATAGAAAATTAACTTATGGAACACAGCTAAAATTAACTATTTCTAAATATTATACCCCAAGCGGAAGATGTATTCAAGAGTTGGATTATGCTCATAAAGATAAAAACGGAGAGGTCACCAAATTTTCCGATGTAAAACGAAATGCCTTTAAAACCCAAAACGGCAGAACCGTTTATGACGGCGGAGGAATAGAACCCGATATAAAGTTAACAAAAACCGATAGGACCAATGCAACGGATGCCTTATTGGAATCTGATGCTATTTTTATGTTCGCCACCGATTTCGCAAACCAGCATAAAACCATTGAAAGTACAGAAAAATTTACGCTGAGCGATGATGATTATCAAAATTTTATAACTTTTTTGACCGAAAATAAAGATGTTTTTAAAACGGAAACAGATAATCAGATGGAAGATGTTCTAAGAACTGCCAATAAAGAAGGCTACAGCGAAAGTATCAACCAAGAATATCAAAGCTTAATTTCAAAAATTAATAGTGAAAAAATCAAGGAACTATCGGAAAACAAATCCGAGATTAAAGATGCCTTAACCAATGAAATTGTAAGAAGATACTACTATAAAAAAGGAGAATACATCCATAAAGCGACGCATGACAAAGCTATTATTGAAGCATTGCAAATCTTAAAGGATGAGAGTAAATATCAAAATATATTAAAGTAATTTTTTAGTAAGTATTTTGGTATCTTTGTTCAAATATTTTGAATGACTACCTTAAAGCCAACCAAATCACAAGAATCTTCTAATGCTATTGAACGCATGTACACTGCTATGCGTCATTTATTCAATCGTGGTTTTTACAAACCTATGGGCGTTTCTGGACAAACCTTGCGGGAGTCATTATTGCTCTTGCGTCCGGAAATTTATGGTTCTGTTGCAGAAGAAAATATTGAGCTTGATGGACTTCTATATGTAATAGAAAGATTACCAGAAGGAATAGAAGAGTGCCAGTTTATCAATCTTACTTCTGATGAAGGCTATAAAGACTCGCATTTTACGCCAATTATCCCCGAAAAAAGGCGAAGAAATTGTTACAGAATCGATAAGGATCAAATGAATATTGAAATTACCCGAGGACGTTCTGATATTTATGATATCCTGACCCATTTAACCTTTCTTTTTATAGAATCGCACAAGATATGTAATAATGTTCTTATTGATGAAGAGGGTATTACAATCAGGGAATGGCTACACTTGGAAGATGTGGTAATCAACAATAAAAAATTATCCGACAACGAAAGGGAAGTACTTATTACACATTTGGCCAATATTTTGGGTAGAACTTTTAGAGAAGTTAAGAAAATAGCCAACAGTTTTTCCACAACCAAAAACCCCAATAAATTCTTTAATTGTATTTTTTGGATGGGCAAATTGGCGTTGAACGAAACCTTGCTGAACAAAAAAAGAACCATTGTTTTTAGTTCTTCATTACGAGAACGTATTGGACATCATATTTATGGTGATAAGTGGGCACAAAACATAAAGGAAGTTTTAGATAAAAATAACTTGTTAAAAAGACCTATTCATATAATCAGTGCAAATATGCACAGTGTTATGAATTCAATTTACGCTTCAATAACCCTTAAAAAAGAGGCAAAGCAACATAAAGGTATAGCATTGTTTGAATTGTTAAGCAATAAAGCAAATGTAGCTATACAGAAAAAGGTAAAACAGGAAGCTTCCAAAAAAGGATTGATTTATGTTAAAGACACTTCTGGCACAAATATTAATGTTCAGATAATAGATACCGCAAAAATTGAATTTAAAGATTCAGTATATTCATTTTCCAAGAAGTTATCCGACGATAAAAAACCGATTATTATTGTAATGGATTACGCCTTTGGCGAACAGGCTTTTGAGACTTTAGATGAATTGTTAAAACCATACGTCTGTAAAAAAGAAAATTTACATCACTTAGATGTAGAATCGGTTTCTATAATGGGTAAAGCGGGTATTTTAAAAGGCGGAAAAGGTGATATTATGATTCCTTCCGCACATATTTTTGAAGGTACCGCCGATAATTACCCTTTTACAAATGAGCTAAAAAAAGAAGATCTGGAAGGTTTCGGTGTCAATGTTTATGAAGGATCTATGGTTACGGTATTGGGAACCTCTTTACAGAATAAAGATCTACTGGAATTTTTTCATAATTCTACTTGGAGGGCTATTGGGTTGGAAATGGAAGGTGCACACTACCAAAAAGCAATACAATCTGCTTCTAAAATCAGAGGAAATATTTCAGAAAATGTAAAAGTGAGATATGCATATTACGCTTCGGACAATCCATTGGAAACAGGCAGCACATTAGCCTCTGGCGGGTTAGGAACTACCGGAGTAAGGCCAACTTACGCCATTACCCAAAAAATATTGGAACAAATTTTTTCAGCTTAATCTTATTATAGTTAAAATATGAGTCAACTAGACAAACAAAAGGATGAAGAAGTAGATTTAGGAAGTCTATTTAAAACCATTGGCAAAGGTTTTCAAAACCTTTTTAATGCCATTGGCAAGTTTTTTATGAGTATTTTTAATTTGCTGATCTTAGCAATGGTATTTATTAGAAACAATGCAATCAAATTGAGTGTTTCAATTGTATTGGGAGTATTAATTGGTTTGGTTTTAGATATTATGTTGCCTAAACAATATTCGTCAACCATGATTGTTGAACCAAATTTTAAAAGTGCTCAGCAACTGTATAAAAATGTGGAGTATTATCACGAATTAGTAAAGCAAAAAGATTCGGTTTTACTGGCAGGAGCATTGAATATTTCAGTTGGGGAAGCCGCTAAGTTAAAAGGTTTTTATATAGATCCTATAAAAAATGAAAATGAGAAATACGAACTTTTCGATAAATTTATTAACGAGGTTGACACCGCCACAGTAAGTAGAATTGACATAAAGGAATTTAAAAAAGGCTTTACGGATTATGATTATAGATACCATCGGATTAAAGTTAAATCATTAAGCAATAGTATTTTTGAAAAATTGAGCGAACCTATTGTAAATTCAGTGGAAAGCAACCCTTATTTTAAAAATCAGAAAAAAATAAATGATCAGAACTTACTTCAAAACGAAAAAGTCTTGTTAAAATCTTTAAGTGAAGTTGATACCCTAAGAAATATTTACAACGAGGTTTTAATTACCGAGGCCAAAAAAGCGGAAACGGGAACCAACATCACACTGGCACAAGGTGCTAAAAGAACAAACGAACTTGAATTGTTCAACGAGAGTCTAGAGTTAAATAAAGACTTGATCAGTAACAACAAAGCTAAAGCGGAAACTACAGATATTTTAAATGTGGTTTCCACTTTTAGTAAAGTGGGAGTAAAGGAAAGAAATATCACAAAAAAATATACTTTTTTATTAGGTGTTGGGTTTGGCCTGTTAATGTTGATGTTTATTTTGTTTAGGCAGTTGAATAGGTATTTAAAGAATTATAAAAACTCAGACAATTAGTGATTCTTGATGAAATTCATATCAAAAATTAAAGATAAACACCTGCAGGATATAGTAAAAGGAGGTAGTATTAACTTTTTATTTTATGCCTTAAATATAGTAGTCGTTTACCTACTTTCCATATTTATATCAAAAATTTACGGCCCAGAAGTTTATGGGAGATTTGCCATTATTAAGTCGCTTATTTTAATTTTAATTATTTTTTCAACATTAGGATTAAATACCCTAGCCATAAAACTATCATCAAACGAAAAGTATTTTAATGACGGAACATTTAAGAGCGATTTTTTAGTAAAATCATATGCTATAATTATTATTACTACTGTATTAATATCGATTTTAATCCTTTTCAATCGTCAATTGTTCGCCAGTAATGTCTTTAAAGATAATTTACTAGAAGATTATTTTTACCTTTTTCCTATTATATTAATATCAGCGGTGTTGCTTAATTATAATAGCAATTTATTTAAAGGGCAGGGGCGGGTGATTTTATTTTCTGTTATTAGTTCTTTCCTACCTAATATAATTTTGCTTACAGCACTTTATCTAATCTATAAGTTTTCTAATCAAGGCGAATTTTATATTGTTCTTTGTTTAGCTTTAAGCTATTTATTTGTACTTATATTATCTTTTTTTTATGTTTTTCCTTTAAAATGGGATAATGTTGTGACTAAAGTTAAGGCTAAGAGTTTACTCTTAAGAAGTTATCCTATGATGATAAGTGCTTCCATGATATATCTTATTTTTTCGGTAGATACGATTATGTTGGGCATGTTGGAAACTAGTGAAAATGTTGGTATTTATAGAATAGTTTCTCAGGTTTCAAGTGTAATATCTGTCTTTATCATTGTTTTAGGAACCGTGGTTGGTCCAAAAATTTCCAAACTTTATGCAAATAACGAAATAAGCGAATTTAAAAAATTGATTCAAAATTCTTCAAAAATTTTATTCTATATTTCCTTTCCTTTATTAATTTTAATTTTAATATTTGCCTATCAAATACTTGGGTTTTTTGGCACTAGTTATCAAAAGGGGCATACATCTTTAATCATTTTATCCGTTTGTCAGTTTTTATTTGTTGTTACGGGTTTTGTAGATATTATTTTGAATATGACCGGGCATCAGAAAATATTTGGAAAAATTACAATTTTTACGGCAGCACTAAATATCACTTTAAACCTCATTTTCATTCCCAAATATGGTATAAACGGTGCTGCAATGGCTACGGGTTTTTCCATAGTTTTAAATAACTTAATTGGGCTTTTTTACATAAAGAAAAAATTAAATGTGATTACATTATATTTACCTTTGCAAAAATCAAAATCACCATAAACAAAAGTGTCTAATCTGTCCGCAAGCCATCGTAAGCCTTTAAACTTAAAAAATATTTTGTTTGCGACGTTTGTGGTATTTTGCATCCAGTTCACAGAGTTAAAAATCGATGTCATAAAAATAGCAGAGATCAGTCTATTGCTACTTACCCCTTTTATTTATTATAAGACGGTTAACATATGGATTTTCGCTCTCTTGGCTTTGTTTACCTTATGGTTTTTAACAACCATATTATTTAACCCTTTTAGAGATTTTTATTTACTAACGGATGTTTCTAAGTTAAAAACACCCTACTTTATATCATTAGGACGGTATTTAGAACTGATAGCCTGTGTTAATTTAATGGCATTGATTTATGGATATTTTAAAAAGTTAAGCTATAACGAAATTATAGACACGGTAAGGTTAATTTTTAAAATCAATTTTATGGTTTTGTTAATTATCATTTTCATTTATTTTTTGTTTCGATGGGGAATAATTGATGACACTTATGTTTCTTACTGGGACTTCCGTTTAAGAGGTTGGTTTGCAGAGGGTGGGCCGTTTGGACTTATGCTGGCATTTACTTTTGTGTTAACCTATCTTTTTAAAAGTAAATACAATAACTTCTATAGATTTATAATTTTAATTACCATTGTGTTTTTGGCAAGATCAAAAGCAGGTATTTTACTCATTCTAATATGGTATATTCTTAAATATTACAAATACCTATACGCAAAGGTGCGGAGATTAAATATAATAATATTGATTATTGGTGGCATTTTAACCTCAATAATATTTATAAAATTGGCTAATCTTTACATCAATGATATTAAAAACATTAAAAGGGAAGTTGTAGAAAGGCCAACTGATATTAATTTAGTAATGGGCAGAATTTCCGGTCTTTTTATATTCCCTGAGATGGTAAAAGATTATCCCATTTTAGGCATAGGTTTGGGTAATTATCCTATTATGAGGAATAACCCGGAATATTTAGATTTTATTCCGTCAAGTCCACCAGGTAAAGCCGATGCTCATGGTTTTGGAGGTTTGGTACAACTATTGGTAGATGGAGGATTGTTCATATTATTACCATTTTTATTAATAATGTACTTTTTTACAAAAAAATTAAAACGGCAAGGATATGGTTTAGAGGTTTATCATTACGTTTTTTTATTACTATTTATGCTAGGAGTTCAAATTTATTTTTTATACCCATGGGTTTTATTTGGTATAATCTTATCTTTATCGAATAAAAGCAAAGAAGCGTGCATAAACACACCATAGTTGTTGATGTCAGAATGATAAATAGCTCAGGCATTGGTACTTATTTAAAAAATATATTACCAATAGTCGCTACAAAGTTCAATCTAAAATTATTAGGTAATAAAAAGGAGATTAAAAAATTCGCTTGGACCAAAAATTTTGAATTAATTCCGTTTGAAGCCAAAATTTACTCACCAAAAGAACAAATTCTTTTCCCAAAGATTATTCCTGAAACAAATTTATTTTGGTGTCCACATTTTAATGTTCCGTTATTTTCAATTAAAGCCAAAAATATTGTAACTACAATACATGATGTTAATCATTTAGCCATTAAAAACAAAAAGTTTTCTGCTAAGAAAAAGTATGCAAAAAAATTGTTTAAGAATGCAGTTGCCAAAAGTATAAAGATAATTACGGTTTCTGATTTTTCTAAAAACGAAATTTTAAAATTCACCAACGCAAAAGAAAACCAAATTAAAGTGATTTATAATGGCGTTAATCAGAATTTATCAAACCAATATGAAATTGCAACTCGTATAGAAATCCCAAAAAAATACCTTTTATTCGTAGGTAACGTTAAACCTCATAAAAATTTAATTACGCTACTTAAAGCGTATCTTAACTTGCCAGAGGAAATAAAAAAAGAGTATAAAATTGTAGTATTGGGTAAAAATGAAGGATTCATTACATCCGATGAAGAAATTTTTAAGTTTATTAAGCAAAATGGATTAGAAGATGCGATACACTTTACCGGTTATTTAGATGACGCTTTAATTCCATCTCTCTACAAAAATGCCACAATTTTTATCTTTCCATCTAATTACGAAGGGTTTGGTTTGCCCTTATTGGAATCTATGGCTTGTAATACGCCTGTGATTTGTTCAGATATACCCAGTTCTAAGGAAATAGCTGGTGAAGCTGCTTTATATTTTGAAAAAAACAATCACACTAATTTATCAGAAAAAATAAAATCAGTTTTATCAAATGAGCCTCTTAAAAATCAGCTTATTAATAAAGGAAAAAAAAGAATTAAACTTTTTGATTGGAAGAATGCCGCTAATGAACACATTAAAATTTTTCAAGAAATTTTAGATAATCAAAATTATGAATAAGACAAAGACGTATCTTGAAAATATTTTGCTTTTATTTATATATACTTTGGCACTTTTCCCAATTTTGTCAAGAGGAGTGGAAAGTGTGTTAATGATTGCTATTTTTGTTCTATCGGTTTTTTATTATTTTAAATTTAATATTAAAAAAGCGACCAAGAAACAGCTCTCGCAGGTATTCACTTTTTCATTATTGTTTTTCATTTATCTATTCAGTCTTGCTTATAGTTCAGATTTAAAAACAGGAGTAAATTATTTGGTAAAAGTAATTCCAATAGTAATGTTTCCAATAATTTTTGGAGTGCTTATTCCCAATTTATTAACTATGGAAAAAATTAAACGTACTTTTAATCTATACGTATTAGCCATATTTTTTGGATTGATTTTTATTCACACTTATCTGTTCTTTACCCTTAATGAAAACATATTAATAGACAATTGGGAGTATAGAAATGCTTTTGAAGCATTAACTGACGTTCACGGTACTTATTTTTCCATTTGGATCGGGTTTGGGCTTTTCATTGTGTTTTTTAGAATAATTTCAGCTATCAAATGTAAAAACCACACACTATTAACCTTTTGGTTGGCAGTGGGTATTTATTTAATGTATTGGCAATTGAAATTAGGAGCTCGTGTTCCACAATTGTTTACTATAATACTGATTGTCGTTTTGTTTTTTACAAAAGTTAAAAATAAAAAATACAGGTTAATTGGAGTGTTGGGGCTATCTATTTTTACCGTCGGTATTTTTATATTCAAACCAAATTTTGTTGATAGGCTAAAAGATTTAGCTAATTATGATTTTTCCTTACCCCAAGGAGACTATAATTACGATTTTGAAACCATAACCAACGAACAAATTAGAAATGGAATTTATTTTTGCTCCTTTAAACTAATTAAAAAGTCTTGGCTTACAGGCTACGGAATAGGCGATGTTGATGAGCAGTTACAAAAGTGCTATAATAACGAATTAGACAGTAACGTCTACACTATGTTCAATTACAATTCGCACAATCAATACCTCCATTTATTATTAACCGCAGGAGTTTTAGGCCTGCTTTTATTTTTGATTTCTTTTACTTTATCTATTTATATTTCTTTTAAAGACGCCAATCTATTATATATTCTATTCTCATTTTTTATACTATTCTCCTTGTTTACCGAAAACGTTTTAAGCAGACATGATGGAATCTTATTTTATAGTTTTTTTAATGCTATTTTTGCATTTAGCAATAAAGGATCACTTAAATGAAAATTGCAATTGTTCATTACTGGTTTATAACGAGAAGAGGTGGTGAAAAAGTTGTTGAATCACTTTTAAAAATTTTTCCTGAAGCTGATATATACACGTTGTTTTATGACAAAGAAACTTATGGCGATTACTTAAATAATCATACTGTCTTTACATCTGTTCTAAACACTTCTTTTTTAAGAAAACACTATCAAAAAATATTTCCATTATACCCGTTGGGGATAAAATCACTTAAGCTAATAAAAAAATATGATTTAATAATTTCTTCTGAATCTGGGCCGGCAAAAGGCATTAAAATTAAAGACAATATGCCCCATATCTGTTATGTTCATACACCTATGCGGTACTGTTGGAGCCATAAAAATGAGTATTTAAATTCAGTAAATCAGGTATTGAGACCTCTAATGAGTTTTTTTCTTAATCGTCTTAAAAATTGGGACAAATCAACCGTAGATAACGTAAATTTGTATATATCCAATTCTGAGAACGTAGCTAATCGGGTAAAAAAATATTATCAACGCAAGTCAGAAGTTGTCTATCCGCCCATATCTGATGATTTGTTTTTAAAACCTTTAAACCAAAACGAAAAAAAAGATATATTCTTAAGTTTTGGAGCTATAACACCTTATAAAAGAATAGATTTGTTAGTTGAAGTTTTTAACAAGAACGGGAAAAAATTGGTAATTATAGGTGAAGGAACAGAACGAGAAAAATTAGAAAAAAAAGCAAAAAAGAATATTGTATTTAAAGAGTCTTTACCTTGGAATGAGATAGAGTATTACTTGTCAAAAACAAAGGCATTACTATTTCCCGGAGAAGAAGATTTTGGCATGATTCCGTTAGAAGTAATGGCTTATGGAATTCCGGTTATAGCCTATAAAAAAGGAGGTGCTTTAGAAACGATCATTGAAGATAGAGATAATACAGAGCAATCTTCAGGTCTTTTTTTTGTAAGTCAAAATTGTGAATCAATACAAGAAAGTATAGATTTATTCGAAAAAAAAGCACATAAGTTTAATCCAATATGGATAAGAAACCACGCAAAAAATTTTAGTGAAGCAAAGTTTATAAAAAATATGAAGTATCAAATTAAAAAATTAGAAGTTTAGCCAATGCCTTTAAGGAGATATAGATATTCACACTTAATAAGACCACTATTTGTATTAATAGATATACTTATAATAATCGGGGTGGTTTTCTTTATTTCGGATACCGAATTTTACAATCCTTTTTTTCTGACTTACATCGTCGTTTTTTGGTTGGTTATTGCCTTCAATACTAACTTTTATAAGGTTTATCGTTTTACAAAAACATATAGATTATTTAAACTATTGCTTATTCAGTTTGCATTGTTCTTTTTGGGTTATTTCACCTACTTCGGTGTTTTTAAGGAAGGAATTATAGTCAATAATCAATTATTAGTACTATCTGCCATTATTATTGCAATTAGTGTTTTTAAATTTATATCTTTTTATCTTTTAAAAAGATATCGTCTAGGGGGTAAAAATTACAGAAGTGTTGTGGTTATAGGTTTTGACGGTACTTCAAAAAAAATAATTGAATTATTTAAAAAAAGATCTGATTTAGGATATAGGTATCTTGGATTTTTTTCTAATAAAATCTCTGAAGACAACGAATACTTAGGCAAATTGAATGATAGTTTTAATTATATATTAAAACATAATATAGACGAAATATATTGTACACTTTCCGTTTTAAAAAGCAAGCAAGTAAAAGAATTTACAAAATTTGCAAATAATCATTCAAAAATCATTAAATTAATTCCTGATTCCAATGAATTATATAGCAAGAGTATTGGTGCAGAATACTATAGTGATATACTAGTTTTAAATGTTAAAAAATTACCATTTGAAATACTTGATAATCATTACATAAAAAGGTCATTCGATATTTTATTCTCATTATTCGTAATTATTTTTATTATGTCATGGTTAACGCCCATATTCTGGATTATAATAAAATTAGAGTCGAAAGGACCTTTGTTCTTTAAACAAGAAAGAGAAGGCCTTAATGGTAATAAATTTACTTGTTACAAATTCAGGTCTATGAAAGCCAATAAAGATTCCGATAAATTGCACGCTACGAAATATGATGAGAGGGTAACCTGGTTCGGATCATTTTTACGTAAATCTAGCATGGACGAACTACCGCAATTTTTTAACGTATTAAAAGGTGAAATGAGTGTTGTAGGCCCAAGACCGCACATGAAAAGCCTATCTATTGAATATCAAAAAGAAATCGATAATTATATGGAACGCCACGCAGTAAAACCTGGAATAACCGGTCTGGCTCAAGTAAGTGGTTATAGGGGTGAGGTGAAAGAATCTTCCGATATTAAAAATAGAATTAGATTAGATATTTTCTATATAGAAAATTGGTCTTTTTTGTTAGACTTTAAAATTATCCTACAAACCGTTTTTAATGTTTTTAAAGGGGAAGAAAAAGCCTACTGAAAATGCCAAAAGAATTTCAAATAACGGCTAGTATTGTTTTATTTAATGAAAATATAGATGAGCTTAGAAAGTGTATCAAAAGTTTTTTGAGTATACCCCATTTAAAAAAACTTTTTTTAATAGATAATTCTTCTACAGATATTTTAAAAAGTCAATTTGAAAATATAGAAATAGAATACATTTTTAATGGTAAAAATCTTGGCTTTGGAACAGCTCATAATTTAATTATTAATAAAATTCGATATAATTCCGAATACCATTTAATTTTAAATCCAGATGTTATTTTTGAACCCCAAATAATTTCTAAACTAATAGGAGAATTGAGAAAAAAAAACGATGTGGCTATAATTGCTCCTAAGGTTATTTCTCCTGATGGTAAAATACAGTATTCATGCAGAAAATACCCAACATTTTTTGAATTGTTCTCTCGTAGAATTGGCATTTTTAAAAAATATACTCAAAATAGAGAATATAGAAATACTGATTTAAAGCAATCATTTTATCCCGATTTTATTCAGGGAAGTTTTTTGTTGTTTAAAACAAATGACTTTGTAAAAATTAACGGTTTTGACGAACGTTACTTTCTTTATATGGAGGATGTGGACATCTGCAAAAAATTAGACACTATCAACAAAAGAAAACTATACTTTCCTGAAGTTGAAATAGTTCATATCCATAAAAAGGAATCTTCAAAAAATATTCTGCTCTTTTTTATTCATTTACAATCTATTATTAAATATTTTTATAAATGGGGATTAAAGTAAGAATTTCAATACTGTATATTTGTAAATTAATTAACAAACGATGAACATTTTAATTTTAGGTTCTGGCGGAAGAGAACACGCTTTTGCCTTAAAACTTTCTGAGAGTAAAAAAATAAACCAGCTTTTTGTTGCACCAGGCAATGCAGGTACTGCTTCAGTTGCTAAAAATGTTGACATTAGCCCAATAGATTTTAAAGCCATCAAACAACTTGTTTTAACTGAAAATATAAATATGGTAATTGTGGGCCCCGAAGCCCCTTTGGTTGAAGGTGTGCACGATTTTTTCTTGGCGGATAATGAATTGAAACATATTCCCGTTATAGGCCCTAAAAAAGATGGTGCTTTGTTGGAAGGCAGTAAAGATTTTTCCAAAATATTTATGGAAAAACATAAAATCCCAACGGCAAAATATCAATCTTTTACCAAAGACACTTTAGAAGAAGGCAAAAAATTCTTGGAAACATTAGGACCACCATTTGTGTTGAAAGCGGATGGTTTAGCAGGTGGAAAAGGTGTACTTATTCTCAATTCATTGGAAGAAGCCAAATCTGAACTTACAGATATGCTGACCAACCAAAAATTTGGAGCGGCTTCCAATACCGTCGTTATCGAAGAATTTTTAGATGGTATTGAACTTTCAGTTTTTGTACTGACCGATGGTAAAAACTATAAAATACTGCCTTCTGCAAAAGATTATAAACGCATTGGCGAAGGTGATACAGGATTGAATACCGGGGGAATGGGTGCAATTTCGCCAGTTCCGTTTGCGGATGATAATTTTCTGAACAAAGTTGAGGAATGCGTAATTAAACCCACAATTAACGGATTACAAAAAGACGGTATTGATTACCGTGGATTTATATTCATAGGCTTAATGAACATCAAGGGCCACCCTTTTGTGGTGGAATATAATGTCAGAATGGGCGACCCAGAAACGGAAGTGGTTCTGCCAAGAATAGAGTCAGACCTTTTAGAATTGTTTGAAGGGGTAGCCAATCAAAATTTGCATGAAAAATCCTTTTCTGTAAATCCACAAACAGCAACAACAGTTATGTTGGTGGCAGGTGGTTACCCAGAAAGTTATGAAAAAGGCAAAGAGATTACAGGATTGAAAAAAGTAAAAAACTCTACTGTTTTTCATGCGGGTACAACAACAAAAGATAGTAAAATCATTACTAATGGTGGTAGGGTAATGGCAATAACTTCATTTGGGGATACCATTGAAGAAGCCCTAAAAAAATCTTACAGAAGCATTGACAAAATCCAGTTTGATGATATGAACTATAGAAAAGATATTGGGTTTGACCTAATTTAACCCCGAAAGGGCTTCAAGCCCTTTCGGGGTTGCACATCGGAATTTGTTTTTTGAAATTTGCTTTTTATTTTTTTTAATGACTACATTTAGTTCGATGTCTAAAACCTTTTCAAAGAAAATCCTTGTTTCCCCTCTAAATTGGGGCTTAGGTCATGCAAGTCGTTGCATACCCATTATCAAAGCTCTGATTAATAATAATTTCACACCTATTTTAGCAAGTGATGGAGATGCGTTGACCTTGCTTCAAAAAGAATTTCCGACATTAAAATCTTACGAATTATCTGGCTATAACATAAAATATAGTAAAGGCAAAAACCAAAAATTCCAATTGTTGTTGAGCAGTCCAACGATTATTAATGCAACCTTAAAAGAACAAAGAACAGTTCAGAAAATTCATAAAGAAGAAAATTTATCTGGTATTATTTCTGATAACCGTTTTGGAGTTCGATTGTCAGAAATTCCATCCGTTTATATTACACATCAAATCAACGTATTGTCGGGAAATACAACTACGTTAACCTCCAAAATACATCAACAAGTCATCGCTAAATACGATGAATGTTGGATTCCAGACACATCGGATTCTCAACTTTCAGGAAGGTTATCCTTAACAAAAAATAAAAAACTGAACCTCAAATATATTGGAGCAATAAGTAGGTTTGAGCGAGAAACTATTTCTAAAAAGTATGATTTGTTAATCATATTGTCAGGTGTTGAACCTCAACGCAGTATTTTGGAAGAAATTCTAATCGCTCAACTTAAAGGCTACACGAAGAAGGTATTATTGGTAAGAGGTGTTTTTAAGAACGAAAATATTCCACAAATTACTGAAAACATTACTATTACCAACTATTTATTGAGTCATGAATTGGAAAAAGTCATAAATGAAAGCGAAGTTGTATTGGCAAGATCGGGTTTTTCTACCATTTTAGATCTTGCAAAACTGGGTAAAAAAGCATTTTTCATTCCCACACCAGGACAATGCGAACAAGAATATTTAGCCGAAAGAATGTCAGAATTGAATATTGCCCCTTTCGCCAAACAGGATAATTTTAGGATTGAAACACTTGATAAGATATCTGATTTTGAAGGTTTTAACCTTCAGGGTATTGAGGCTGTGCAACCTGTTAATGAGGGATTATTCAATATTTTCTAGGCTGTTGGTACAACAACGTTATTTAAACTTTTCCAACGTAAACGAAAATGTAGAACCTTTGCCCAATTCGCTCTTTGCAAATACTTTTTGTTGGTGTGCTTCCATGATGTGCTTTACAATAGATAAGCCCAATCCCGAACCGCCCTGTTCTCTAGATCTGCTTTGTTCAATTCTGTAAAACCGTTCAAATATTCTTGAAAGATTCCTTTCCGGAATACCTTCGCCCTCATCCTTAACATCGATTATAAACTTAGTGTCCGAAAAATTTTTAATCTTTACCGTAGTCTTACTTCCAATTTTACCATATTTAATCGAATTTTCAATTAAATTAATCAATACTTGTTCAATACGATTTCTATCGCCTTTAACTAAAACAGGTGTTTCGTAAAGCTTATCAAATTGTAATTTTATATTTCTTTTTTTTGCTTGAAACTCCAATAATTCAAATACATTACTAATTAACTTTACAATATTAAACTGTTTAACTGATAAATTTAAATTTCCAGATTCCAGTTGATTTATCATATCTAGATCTTCAACAATACGCACTAACCTTTCCAGCCCTATATTGGCTCTTTTCAAGTATTTATCTCTAATTAGTTTATCGTTGATGGCTCCGTCAGATAACGTCAACAAATAACCCTGTACGGTAAATAATGGTGTTTTTAGTTCATGCGAAACATTGCCCAAAAATTCTCTTCTGTACTCTTCCCTAAGCTGTAATCTTTCTATTTCGGTATGTTTATCTTCTGCAAACTTCTTTACTTTTTTTGAAAGTGTTTCCATATCCGTGGTAGCAACCATTTTATCCGGATTTTCAATTTTGGACATAGAAACATCTTCATATATTTTCTTAACTCTTTTATAAATAAAATGTTCTACCCTATATTGAATTACAAGAAATGAAAATATAAAAATAGCAACTGCGGTAAGTACTGCCAGACTAAGATTAACATCACTAATTAGCAAATATTCTAACAATAATGCAACTATAAAAGAAAATAGTGTAATGTACAGAGATGATTTAAAGGCGAATTTGTATGTTTTTTTTAGCTTCACTTAATTGTAAATTTGTAGCCCACTCCTTTTACCGTTTTAAAGTAATTATCGCCAATTTTTTCTCTAAGTTTTCTGATGTGAACGTCAATTGTTCTTCCACCCACTACTACATCATTGCCCCATACGCTTTTTAATATAATGTCACGTTCAAAAACTTTATTGGGTTTAGAAGCTAACAATGCCATAAGTTCAAACTCTTTTCGTGGCAATATTATTTTAGTATTGTCTTTTTGAACAAAATATTCTTCCCTATTAATGGTAATATCTCCAATGGTTATTATAGTATTGATTTCTTCTTTGTTATGCCTAACACGTCTTAATAGCGAGTTTACCTTACTAACCAATACTTTGGGTTTAACAGGTTTGGTAATATAATCATCTGCACCTGCGTCAAAACCTGCCAATTGCGAATAATCTTCACCTCTGGCCGTGAAAAAAGCAACAATAACATCTTGTAATTTATCAATTTTTCTAATTTTTTGACAAGCCTCAACTCCATCCATTTTAGGCATCATAACATCTAATAGTATTAAATGTGGGATAATTTCTTTAGCTTTATCAATTGCTTCTAACCCATTGGTAGCCGTAAATATTTGATAGCCTTCGTTCTTTAGATTATAACCAACTATTTCTAACACATCAGGTTCGTCATCTACCAGCAGTACTTTTATATCTTTTTTCTTCATTTCATAAAGTGATTTTTGTAAAACACAATTAATTTATAAACTTAACATTATTTTAACTTGGTAATATTAAGTTAACATTAAGTTATAACAATTTTTTAAATTGCTGGTTTAGTGAAATTTAAGAGATAATTTAACCTCTACAACAACTCAATGCAATTTTAACAACAACAAAAGTTATTCACAATTAAGGCAATTAACATAATTGAGCACAATATTTGTATATTTTTGCATAAGGATTAAATCTACTAAAAGTCAACCAACCATTTTGTAAGTTAATTTTTAAACATGAAAAAAAACTACTTTTTTTTGTTGTTATTGGTTTTGACCACTTGCCTATATGGACAAAATGGTGTTGATGTTGATGCAAAAAAAGGTAATACTGTTCAAAAAACCAAAGAAATAAAAGATTTTAAAATATACCCTAACCCAGTCGTTAATGGTAAATTATACATACATACCTTTAAAAATGCGGAAAAGAAAGTGCAACTTTACAATATATTAGGTAAGGAATTACTAAATATTACTTTAAGAGGTAAGGAATTGAACATTTCTAAATTTGACCCTGGTGTTTATATTCTGAAGGTTTATGAAAAAGGGAATACTTCCATTCGCAAGTTGGTTGTTAAATGATACAGCCCACAACCTGATTTATAAAAGTGAACTTTAACTAGTTCACTTTTTTTTGTTTTAATTTGACTATATTTATAATCACTTTATGTCAACATTAGAAGAATGCTAAACAAAATAAAATTAGAGAACATCTTATTTTTAGATATAGAAACCGTACCCGAGGTAGCGACATTTGATGAACTTTCTGAATTAAAAAAAGAGCTATTTTCAAAAAAAACAGAATATCATCGTAAAGATGAGGTTTCTGCTGAAGATTTTTACGAGCGTGCTGGAATATGGGCAGAATTTGGTAAAGTAATATGTATTTCTGTTGGTTATTTTGTCAATTTAGAAGGCAATAGAAATTTTAGAATTACTTCTTTTTCAGGAGATGAAAAACAAATTTTAATTGACTTTAAAGATCTCTTAGACAATCATTTTAATAAAAATGTTCACTTACTGTGTGCTCATAACGGTAAAGAATTTGACTTTCCTTACATAGCTCGCCGCATGATTATCAATAGCATCACACTGCCTGAAAAATTAAACTTATTTGGTAAAAAACCTTGGGAAGTCGCCCATCTAGACACATTGGAATTATGGAAGTTTGGCGATTATAAACACTATACTTCCTTAAACTTATTGACCAATATATTAGGAATTCCTTCGCCCAAACAAGATATTGATGGTAGTCAAGTTGCCAAAGTATTTTATGAGGAAAATGATATAGAAAGGATAATAAAATATTGCGAACGCGATACACTTGCAGTGGCACAATTATTACTACGATTTAATAATTTGGATTTGTTAAACGATGATGAAATTGTCGTGGTTTAACGGGCGAATGCAATTCGCCCTGCAGCGTTATTCCATTTTCATAGAAATCTCCAACCAACGTTCTTCTTTTTTGGAAATACTATCTATAACTTGTTGTAATTGTTGAGAAACTTCATCAATCTGTTGGCTTTCAACTTCATTGTTGGCAAACTGTTGTTCAATTTTTATTTTCTGCTTTTCTAATTTGGCGATATCTTTTTCTAATTGACGGAATTCCTGTTTTTCGTTATAGGACAATTTTTCCTTTGGTGATGTCGATTGGTTATCGTTTGTATTTGTAATGTCAGTCGTTGATTCTGGGCGAATGCGATTCGCCCCTACGGGTTGCGAATCTTCATATGCCCTATAATCGGAATAATTACCAGGAAAATCCATAATTTGTCCCTCTTCTTCAAAAACAAACAGATGATCTACAATTTTATCCATAAAATACCTATCGTGCGAAACTACCAATAGATTACCGGGAAAATCCAATAAAAAACTTTCCAGAACATTAAGGGTTAACACATCTAAATCATTTGTAGGTTCATCCAAAATCAGAAAATTAGGGTTTTGGATTAAGACTGTACACAAATACAACCTCTTTAGTTCGCCACCGGACAGTTTTTCAACGAAATCATATTGCTTTTTTCTGTCGAATAAAAAACGTTCTAACAAATGTCCCGCAGATATTTTTTGCCCTTTAGCAAGAGGTATGTATTCACCAAATTCTTTTATAACCTCAATTACTTTTTGCCCCTCTTTAACATGAATTCCGGACTGAGTGTAATACCCAAATTTTATGGTTTCGCCAACAACTACTTTACCAGAATCAACAGGTATTCTGCCAGTAATCATATTTAAAAAAGTAGATTTTCCCGTGCCATTTTTACCAATAATACCAATACGTTCCCCACGTTTAAAGACATATTCAAATTTATCTAACACAACCTTATCGTCAAAGGATTTTGAAATTTTATGAAGTTCTAAAATTTTACTGCCCAAGCGTTCCATGTTGATTTCCAACTGCACTTTATGATCTTTGCGTCGTTGACTTGCTTGTTCTTTTATTTGATAAAAATCGTCGATTCTTGATTTGGACTTAGTAGTCCTTGCCTTTGGTTGACGACGCATCCAATCCAATTCCTTTTTGAATAAGTTTTTAGCTTTTCCAATAGTGGTTTGTTCAATGGCAATACGCTCTTCTTTTTTCTCTAAATAATAGGAATAATTGCCTTTGTAGGTGTAGAGCTTCCCTTCGTCCAGCTCTATAATTTCGTTACAAACACGTTCTAGAAAATACCTATCATGCGTTACCATAAATAAGGTTATTTTTTCTTTTTTAAAGTAGTTTTCCAGCCATTCTATCATTTCCAGGTCTAAGTGATTGGTAGGCTCATCTAGAATCAGTAAATCGGGTTTGCTGATTAATATTATGGCTAGTGAAAGTCTTTTTCTCTGTCCACCCGATAAATTGCTCACTTTTAGGCTTAAATCTTCCAATTTAAGCTTGTAAAGAATTTGATTGTACTGGGTTTCGAAATCCCACGCTTGATGTTGATCCATGGAATCAAACGCTTTTTGATACATCTCCGAATCATCTGGATTTTTCAACGCATTTTCATACTCGTGAATTATTTTTAAAATAGGATTATCAGAACTGAAAATAGCTTCTTCAATGGTCTGTTCACCATTAAGCTCATCGGTTTGGGATAAATAGGCTATTCGTAAATCTTTTCTCGAAACAACTTGTCCGGTATCGGGGCTGTCATTACCTGTGATGATATTTAGAATAGAAGTTTTGCCCGTGCCATTTTTGGCTACAAAGGCAATTTTTTGGTCTTTGTTGATGCCAAAAGAAACATCATCGAAGAGCACTCGCTCACCGTATGATTTAGAAATATTTTCAACAGATAGGTAATTCACAACACGTTTTTAAGGTGGTGCAAAGTAAGTAAAGTTTTCTACCCCCGAAAGGGATTCAAACCCTTTCAGGTTATAAATGGGTAAAATTAAATTATTCAGCCTTAAATTCCGCTTTAAACTCTTTTTGATAAGCTTCCCACTGTTCTTTTGTAGTTACCTCTTTATGCTTATCAGTAGCAAACAACTTTAAAAATATTTCCAATTGATTTGGTGTATGGTAGCCTTTTATAGGAGCCAATAAATCAGCTTTTTCATCTAAAAATACTATTGTAGGATAAGCTTGAACCCTTAAATACTGTGCAAACTGATGTTGTGAGTTTCTGCCTTTTTTAGAAGCATCATATCCTGGGTTTCCGTATTCCTTGTCTTTAAAATTGACCGTTCCCCCTCCTTCAGCATTAAATTTCACGGCGTAGTAGTTTTCATTGACATAATCGGCAACATCCTTGTTTTGAAATGTGTTTCTATCTAACATTTTACATGGACCACACCACGTGGTGTACATGTCCATCATAATTTTGCGTGGTTCTTCTTCTTGAGCGGCAATAGCTTCTTCAACTGTCATCCAATTAATTTCACCTTTTTCTTGGGCTATTCCGTTAACAGAATATGCCAGTATTGCAATAAATATAATTAATTTCCTCATAGTCATGCCCGCGAATGCGGTTATCTTTTATTTAAACTTCCAATTATTTTTCGAAATAAGACGCAAATAATATGCCTAAATTACAAAACGGGATAACTTGTGGTTTATTTTATCTCACTCCGTGCATTAATTTTTTAATAACAGGATGTAACAAAGCTGATAATATTCCTAAGGTAACGGCTATTATGGTAAGCAACCAGAAAAAGTAGCTTAACCCTTCTGTTTTTGCTATTGCTTCTGATGATTCTCCGAATACACCAGCAAGTTTCATTCCTATTGCAACCGCTAAATACCAAATGCCAAACATCATTGCAATCATTCTTCCTGGAACTAATTTACTAACATAAGATAGAGCAACTGGAGATATACATAATTCCCCCATGGTATGAAAAAAATAAACCAAAATCAACCATATCATACTTACTGATGCGGTTTTTGCACCTACTGGAATGTCTGAAGCACCAATTGCAACACATGCCATTCCAATTCCTAAGAGAATCATCCCAAAAGCATATTTCATATTTGCATTTGGATTGTATTTACTTTCCCACCATTTAGAAAACAGAGGGGCAAAAGTAATAATATATAAAGAATTTAATACTCCAAACCATGATGCGGGGACTTCTGCTATATCTTTTACAAATTCACTATAAAGCATCCATAAGGCAATTCCCCATATAATAACAAAACTAAATGCTAGTATAATATTTGACAACGCAAATTTTGAAAATGTTTTTTTAAATAACATCCATAAAACCCAAGTAATAACTCCTAAAGGAATTACCGTCATTAATGAGTTAACAATTTTAAATGTAATTGCAGAGCTTCCTTCAAGTATTCTTTGCGTATAATCTCTAGCAAAAATAGTTAATGACCCCGGGGCTTGTTCAAATATTGCCCAAAAGAAAATTGTTATAAATGCAAAAAATACAACTGCTAACATTCTATCTCTTGTTACTCTACTATATTTTGGAATTCTAATAATAAGGAGTACTACAAATAGCAATAGAGCAGTCAAAATAATCAAATTTGTTCCAGCCATTCCAAGAAGTTCAAAATCAAATAAGTTGTAAGTTCCTTCTGATATTTTCGCAACAGGATCATTCAATATCCAAGTCAACCCTAAAGTTGCGGAAACAATAATTAGTATAATTTGAATATTGGTAAAAGGGTTTAATTTATCCTTCGATTTTTCTGCAACTTCTTCTAGGTCTTCTATTTGATTTTCTGGCTTCAATCCGATTTTACCGAAGATATCTTGGGCAAGCCAAAACTGCAACAAGCCAAAAAGCATAAAAATACCTGCGACACCAAACCCCCATGACCAACCAACTTTTTCACCTAAATATCCACAAAGTAGTATTCCAAGAAATGCTCCAGCATTTACACCCATATAAAAAATAGTATAAGCACCGTCTTTTTTAGACTCTTTTCCTTTATACATTTCAGAAATAATAGAAGTCATATTAGGTTTAAAAAACCCACTACCGAAAACTAATAGCGTTAAACCTAAATATATAAAAAAGGAAGTTTCAAGAGCCATACAAGCATGACCCAAAGTCATAAGTAATGCACCTATTAATACTGCCCACCGATAACCAATTTTTTTATCAGCCATATAGCCTCCCAATAATGTTGATAGGTATACTAGAGAGGTGTACGTCCCAAAAATGGCAAAGGCATGTTCTCTCGGCCAACCCCATCCACCATCGAGCAAAGAAGCAGTGAAAAACATAACTAAAAGTGCTCGCATTCCATAATACGAAAAACGCTCCCACATTTCAGTAAAAAAAAGTACAAACAATCCTGCAGGGTGTCCTAAAACTTTATCCTTAAATAGATTTTCAATATCGGTGTTCATTGTATAATATTATAAAACCTGGAATGGCATTAAGACATTTCAGGTTTGGGTTTTTAATTATGTAAATCTTCATCGGCCAGTTCATAGCCCTCGGTCTCTTTCATTTCACGCTCGTTATCTTCGGCACCGTGGGTAAGCTTTTCAAGTTGTTTTCTAAAAGCCATAACTAACAACCCGAAGGTTACACAAAATATAGCAATACCTGTAAAAATGGTATATTCTCCGAGTGATTCTGAAGCTTCTCCCAATAATCCTGCAAGTTTGTTTCCAAAACCTGTCATTGCAAAATAGACACCCATCATTAGTGATGCGTATTTTAGTGGAGCCAATTTAGTGATATATGATAGTGCTACTGGAGAAATACAAAGTTCTCCAACGGTATGGAACAAATAGGCAAGTACTAACCAATACATTGCTGATGCTCCTTGGCTGTTAAATTGTGCGGCTGCGGCTGTCATAAAGAAGAATCCAGTACCCATAATGATTAATCCTAAAATCATTTTAAACAATGACGTAGAAACTTTTCCTTTCAATTTTCTCCTTGCCCAATATCCAGCGACACTTGTTCCTAAAAGAATAATAAACATAGCATTCAAAGATTGAAACCAAGAAGCTGGTACTTCCCAGCCCATTAACATTCTGTTCGTTTTTTCAGAAGCATAAATATTCATAAGCCCACCCGCCTGTTCAAAGGCACCCCAAAATACAATTACTAGTAAAAATGATATGAATAATACTATAACTCTGTCTTTTTCAATTTTTGTAAGTGGTCTCTTCATTGCCAATTTTTCTTCTTCATTTTCAGAAGTACCTGAAAAATTACCTACGTATTTTAAGTGCTTTTGCCCTGCAATATATTGAATCAGTCCTAAAGCCATTCCTATTCCCGCCAATCCAAAGCCATAATGCCATCCGTGAACTTCACCAACGTACCCAACAATTAAAGCTGCTAAAAAAGCCCCTACATTTATTCCTATATAAAAAATTGTAAACCCTTTATCTCTTCTAATATCCTCTTGTCTGTATAAACCTCCAACCATGGTTGAAATATTAGGTTTTAGTAATCCAACCCCTGCAACAATCAATCCGAGTCCCGTGTAAAAAGCCCACATTTGTTCTATTGCTAGAATGCTGTGACCTGCAACCAATAAAACCCCTCCATACAATACAGATTTCTTTTGTCCTAAAAACCTATCAGCAATCCAACCTCCAGGAATAGATGCCACATATACAGACATGGTGTACCAACCGTATAATGCTAAAGCTTCTCCATTGGTCCAGCCAAGCCCTACATTGTCTCCAGTAGTAGCTGCAACAAGATATAATACCAAAATAGCACGCATCCCATAATAGGAAAAACGTTCCCACATTTCAGTAAAAAACAGTACATACAATCCTACGGGATGTCCAAATAATTCTTTTTGATGTGGTCGTTTTAGTGTTGAACTTGACATAAGTTTTGGGTTTATTTTAAATTTTGATAAAAATAGTCATTTTTTAAAAAGTGTTTCAAGTTTACGGAAATTTAGGCAAAAAACGTTGTAAATATCAGATAATTTGGGTTTGAATATTATCTTTACCACAGAATTAAATGCAATTTAATACATGTCTAAAACTATTAGTGGATTTTCTAAACTGAATAAAGAAGAAAAAATAGCTTGGCTTATGGATAATTTTTTGAAAGATTATCCTGAATCACAATCTGTTTTAAATCAATATCTTAATCCTGATAATAAATTACAACAGCTACACGATGAATTTATAGAAAATACCATCTCCAATTTCTATTTGCCATTTGCCATAGCTCCCAATTTTTTGATTAACAATAAGCCTTACGCAATACCGATGGCAATCGAAGAAAGCTCCGTTGTAGCGGCAGCTTCTTTAGTTGCAAAATTTTGGAGTAAAAGAGGAGGGTTTAAAGCGGAGGTAATTTCAACTACAAAAGTAGGACAGGTGCATTTTATGTATGATGGTCGTTTTGGTGAACTACAAAACTATTTTAATTCCATAAAACCAAAATTAATAGAAGCTACTGAACCCATCACAAAAAATATGCGAAAGCGTGGTGGTGGTATTTTGGATATAGAGCTTAGAGATAAAACGGCAGATTTGGAAAATTACTATCAACTTCATATTACTTTTGAAACAAAAGACAGTATGGGGGCTAATTTTATAAACTCATGTTTGGAAACTATTGCTACTACCTTCAAAAAGGAAAATATTGAAATAGTGATGAGCATTTTATCAAACTACATTCCTGATTGCTTGGTAAAAGCTGAAGTCTCATGTAAAATAGAAGATTTAGGCGAAAACGGGTTAGAATTTGCCAAAAAATTCCATCAAGCAGTACAAATTGCCCAGATTGAACCATATAGAGCAGTCACCCATAATAAAGGTATTATGAATGGTATAGATGCAGTGGTATTAGCTACTGGAAATGACTTTAGGGCGGTTGAAGCCGGAGTACATGCTTATGCTTCCAAAAGTGGTAGTTATAGAAGCCTTAGTGATTGTTCAATCAATGATGGTATATTTAGATTTTGGATTGAAATTCCTTTGGCATTAGGCACGGTTGGAGGATTAACAGCCTTACATCCTTTGGCAAAATTATCTTTAAACTTATTGCAAGACCCATCCGCTAAGGAACTAATGCAAGTTGTTGCTGTTGCCGGATTGGCTCAAAACTTCGCAGCTTTAAGAGCCTTAACCACGACAGGAATACAACAAGGTCATATGAAAATGCACTTAAACAATATTTTAAATCAACTTGGAGCATCAAAGGATGAGAAAAATATGCTGGTTAAAAAGTTGGATGGCCAACAAATAACGCACAACACCGTGAGCAAAGCACTTCATAAATTTAGAATTGAAAAACTTAAATAATAATATTAATCTATTAACAAATAAAAACATTCTATCTGTATCGGTAGGCTTTTAAATTTATAATTTTTATATTTGAGTTTCAAAGAAGTTTAACATTAAAAACATAAAAACATGGCTTTTGAATTACCAAAATTATCTTACGCTTATGACGCGTTAGAACCACATATTGATGCACGGACAATGGAAATACACCACACTAAACATCATGCGGGATATACCAATAAATTAAACGATGCTATAAAAGGCACAAACCTTGAAAATAAATCAATTGAAGATATATTAAAGAATTTAGACATGGATAACTCTGCGGTTAGAAATAACGGTGGAGGTTTTTACAACCATAGTTTGTTTTGGGAAATATTGAATCCAGAAGATAGAGGTCGTTTATCTGGACCTTTAAAAGATGCCATTGAAGCAGCCTATATGTCAGCTGATGCGTTTAAAGAATCTTTTTCTAAAGCGGCGGCAACCCGTTTTGGATCTGGTTGGGCTTGGCTTTGCGTTCACAAAGGTGGAAAAGTTGAAATTTGCTCTTCGCCGAACCAAGACAACCCATTAATGCCAGGAGTTGGTTGTGGTGGTACACCTATTATGGGACTTGACGTTTGGGAACATGCTTACTACCTGAATTATCAGAATAGAAGACCAGATTATATTGAAGCCTTCTTTAAAGTAGTCAATTGGAACGAAGTTGAAAGACGTTATGATGAGGCTAAATAAATAAAAGCCCCTCCCTAGCCCTCCCCTCGGGGGAGGGAACTTTTGGGCATTAAAATGAATATTTTTTAAAAAGTAATGATTTGAATATTTTGAATCATTACTTTTTTGTTTTCAGTAAATTTGCCTGAAACTAACTAACTTTTAATGAATCCAAGAAACATTGCACTTCTCTTTGCTTTCCTAGCGGCATTGATTTATGGTGTTAGTTATACAGTAGCGAAAGATGTAATGCCTTTTTATGTAAAACCCTATGCCTTTATAATTTTAAGGGTTTTGGGGGCAACTATCCTCTTTTGGGCGATTGGCATTTTTGTTAAAAAAGAAAAAATTGATCGTCAAGACTATCTGAGAATTTTTTTAGCTGCTATTTTTGGTGCCGCTTTTAACATGCTCACCTTTTTTAAAGGATTAAGCTTAACAAGTCCAATCAGTGCATCGGTAATTATGCTAACCGTACCCATTGTGGTTTTGCTGCTTTCCACAATTATTTTAAAGGAGAAAGTAAATCTTAATAAAATATTGGGTATTGCAATAGGGTTGGTAGGTGCGTTCGTGCTAATTGTTTACGGACAAAGCGTGAATAGTGGTGAAAATCCGCTTTTGGGTAATTTTTTAGTATTTGTAAACGCTTCTTTATATAGTTTTTACCTTATTATTGTAAAACGTTTAATAGATAAATACCATCCGTTAACATTTGTAAAATGGATATATACATTTGGGTTGTTAATGGTAATTCCTTTCGGCTTTTCGGAACTTCAAGAAGTACAATGGCAACAAATGCCTACGGATATTTTATTAAAAACAGGATTTATCGTAGTCTTTACAACCTTTTTTACCTATCTTTTTAATTTATTTGCGTTGACAAAGTTAAAGCCCACCACACTTAGTATTTTTATTTATTTACAACCCGTAATTGCTACCATTTACGCTTTAATCACAAATAGTGATACCTTAAGTGTCGTTAAAATTTTAGCAACAGTATTGATTTTTATGGGAGTTTATATGGTAACGATTGTAAATAAGCCAAAACGAATAACATAATTTGCGTAAATTTGCGTAAATCTTACTCAATAGTATATGATACAATCCATGACAGGATACGGTAAAGCCGTAACTGAACTTTCTCAAAAAAAAGTAACTGTAGAAATTAAAACCCTAAACAGTAAAAATTTAGATTTAAATGTAAGGGTTCCCTCTGCATATAGAGAAAAAGAATTGGAAATTAGAAGTAAACTCTCACAACAATTATTACGTGGTAAAGTAGATTTTTCCATTTATGTTGAAAGTACTGGAAGCGAAACCACCTCTACCATCAATCAAGATGTGGTCAATAGTTATATAGATCAATTGAGAAGCGTTACCGAAGTATCTTCTGAAAGTTTGTTGGAGATTGCCATGCGTTTGCCAGATGTATTAAAAACCGAACGTGAAGAATTCGATGAAACCGAATGGGCTGAAATAGATAAAACCATAGATGAAGCTATTGATGAGGTCAAAGGGTTTAGAGAAGACGAAGGTGCAGTATTAGCCCATGATTTTACGATACGAATTAAAAATATTCAACAATTATCCGAGGAAGTTATTGAATTGGATGAGGAACGATTGGCCAATGTTAGAGAGCGGATTGAAAAAGCCGTGGCTGATTTAAAACAGAATGTAGATGAAAACCGCTTTGAGCAAGAGTTAATGTATTATTTGGAAAAATTGGACATCACAGAGGAAAAAGTACGTTTAAAAAATCATTTGGATTATTTTTTACAAGCATTGCTAAGCAAAGATTCCAACGGCAAAAAATTGGGCTTTATTTGTCAAGAAATAGGCAGGGAAATTAACACTACCGGTTCAAAATCCAACTTTGCCCCAATGCAAAAAGTAGTGGTACAAATGAAAGACGAATTGGAAAAAATCAAGGAGCAGTTGTTAAATGTCTTGTAAACTAGAATAGCAAAGAACATACTAATTAGTATAATTTTCACTTAATTAGCTGATAATCAATAACAAAATTTATTATTTCTAAATACTTAAACACCAAATAGTATTTAGTGGCATTTTAAGAAAGTAAAGGAAATATATGTCGTCAAGTAAAGACTTTAAACAGAAAAAAGGTAAACTTATCGTGTTTTCCGCTCCATCGGGTTCGGGTAAAACCACTATTGTTAGACATTTGTTAAGTCAAGAGCATTTGAACTTGGAGTTTTCTATTTCGGCTACTTCACGTGAACCTCGTGGCGAAGAAGTTGATGGAAAAGATTATTATTTTATAAGTACAAAAGAATTTAAAAACCATATTAAAAATGATGACTTTTTAGAATGGGAAGAGGTTTATAGAGATAATTTTTACGGTACGTTAAAAAGTGAAGTAGAACGAATTTGGGCAATGGGCAAACACGTTATTTTTGATATTGATGTAGCCGGCGGATTGAGAATCAAAAAAAAATTCCCCGAAGAAACTTTAGCGGTTTTTGTAAAACCACCTAGCATTGATGAGCTTAAAATACGACTAAAGAAACGTAAAACAGAAAGTGATGAACGTATTAATATGCGAATTGCCAAAGCTTCTGTAGAATTGGCAACCGCACCACAATTTGATAAGGTTATAAAAAATTATGACCTAGAAGTTGCTTTAAAAGAAGCTGAGGAGTTGGTTGCTGAATTTGTAAGCCCCTCTTTCTCCCCGAAGGGGAAGAAATAGCTCAAAGGTCGTTTTTGTGCTGTATTTTGGTTGGTTTTAAAGCAACTGGACTTAGTGATGTTTTACTCTGTGTATCTCTGAGGTTCTCAGTACAACTCTGCGTAACAACCCGATAATTAGTGAAATAAGTGTCTTTTAAGAATGAAAAAAAAAGTAGGTTTATATTTCGGAACGTTCAACCCAATTCACATTGGTCATTTGGCAATTGCCAATCATTTGGCAGAGTTTTCAGACCTTGAAGAAATCTGGTTTGTAATAACGCCACATTCCCCTTTTAAAAAGAAATCGACCTTGCTGGCCGACAACCATCGTTATCAATTGGTTCAAATTGCTACTGATGACTATCCGAAACTAAAACCCTCTACGATTGAGTTTGACCTGCCACAACCCAATTATACCATTAATACCTTGGTGCATTTGGCAGAGAACTATCCGCAACATCAGTTTAACCTTATTATGGGTGAAGACAATTTGGTTTCTTTCCATAAATGGAAAAATTATGAGGTTATTTTAGAAGGATATAGTATTTACGTTTATCCAAGGATATATAAGGATAAAAAGCCAGAAACACAATTTGATAATCATCCAAAGATCCATAAGGTTGACGCTCCAATTATGGAAATTTCTTCTACGTTTATCCGTAAAGCTATTGCCGATAAAAAAAACATACAACCCTTATTGCCTTGTAAAGTTTGGCAATATGTAGATGAAATGAATTTTTATAAAAAATAAAAGATTACCCTTATAGACATTTTAATAGATAGATTTTCCATTTTTGATTTTACACCAACACATAAAAATATACCGCCATAAAGTGCGAAAAGCTTCCAAACAGCACAAAAACATGAAAAATTGCATGGTTATATGGAATTTTTCTAAGACTAAATAAGATGGCACCAATAGTATAAAAAATGCCACCAGCCATTAACCAATACAATCCGTTTATGGGTA
Source organism: Aureibaculum koreense (assembly GCF_034296135.1). Taxonomy (NCBI): domain Bacteria; kingdom Pseudomonadati; phylum Bacteroidota; class Flavobacteriia; order Flavobacteriales; family Flavobacteriaceae; genus Aureibaculum; species Aureibaculum koreense. The sequence continues at coordinate 3,153 of NZ_JAXKVV010000017.1, read as the reverse complement.
AATTTTCAATCAAAGGTTTTATAGCGAAAATGATAATCCAGCCCATGGCTACATAAGCTGCTGTCGAAATTTTATCGAACCTGCCTGTATAAAATAATTTGAAAACAATCCCGACAAGGGCAATTCCCCAAGTAATACCAAAGATTGTCCACCCTAAAGCCCCTTTTAAAGTTACCAGCGTAAAAGGAGTGTAAGTACCTGCAATTAAAATATAAATAGCAGAATGGTCAACGATATTCAGTTTATGCCGGAGTTCTGGTTTTTGAGAGTAATGATAAATGGTGGATGCGGAATACAGCAGAATTAAACTTGCTCCAAATATGGTAAAACTCACAATATGTCTTGCTGTTCCATATTCATTTGCTCGAATAACCAAAAGTACCAAAGCCACAATACTTAAAATTAAACCGATGGCATGGGTAATTATATTGAGTTTTTCTTCGGTAGAATCATAATAGGTCAGATGTTCATTTTTCATGTATAAGAGAACCGCATTTACGGTTTGCGAAAGTGTTTAGTTTTTCTTTTTAATAGGAGCGAGTAAAAGATAAAATATCCAGGCAAACCATGAGATAAAAAGTACCGCTAGAATCCAAGCTAACTTTTCTCGACCCCCTGTTTTTCTAGAAAATATAATTGATATTAAAGGTAATAACCAAATAAAAGCAATTATGGCTAATAACAAAAGTGCATTCGAATCATTCATAATAATTTTATAATCTAGATTCCTTTAACTTTATAAACTAGGTGTCTTAAAAAATATTGCAAAAAACATTTTTTTAACTTTCTAAAATCTCAAGTCTTATGTCCCATATCTTCCACAAGCTCATTATATATAGTATCAAAAGCTTGTTGCTTTATAGTTTCCATATCATCCAAGATCAAACCTTCCGTTTGGATAAATTTATGAATTTTTACACGTAATTTTCCAGGCCAACCACTAAAGAATTTCCAAGAAAACCGTTTTTTAACATCGTAAAATGTCATAGGGACAATTGGTATTTGATGTTCTATGGCCAAACGGAAAGCTCCATTTTTAAAAGGTGCCAAGGTTACACTTTTTTCGGGTACCAATCCTTCAGGGAATATGGCAATACTCAATCCTTCATCTAATTTTTTTTGTGCTAAAATGTAAACCCTTTTGCGACTTTCTTCACTGCTTCTATCCACCCAAATACTTGTTTTTCTAAAAACATATCCAAATAAAGGTAATTTCACCAATTCTTTTTTGCCGACAAAAACAGCAGGGTTTTTCATAACCGATAGCATTAACATCACATCAATTAACGACGCATGATTGGCAATAAATAAATAACTTTTGCCGGGCAGAATCTCTTCTTCGATTTCAACAACCGGTTTAAAACCCATTACAAAAAGAATGGTTTTTCCCCAAGCGATGGCAATTTTAAAAAAAGTTTTGTACAAACTATCAAAAGAGATAACAATAACCAGTATGGGCAAGGCAAAAAGTATGGAGAAAAATATCCAGCCATAAAACCATGTACGCCAAAAAATACGAAAAATGTTTTTGAGAATATTCATTGGCGGTAAATTTAAAGAAATGTTATTTGTTAATTGGAATTTGAGATTTATAAATTGCTATTTGTATTTTTGTGCAACAAAAATAGTTTATGTCGAGAATTCTTACAGGAGTACAAAGTACCGGAACACCGCATTTAGGGAATTTATTGGGGGCGATTATTCCCGCTGTTGCCCTATCCAATAACCCAAAAAACGAGTCATTTTTATTTATTGCGGATATGCACACCTTAACACAAATAAAAGACGGTGCTACCATAAGGCAGAATACCTACAGTACAGCGGCAGCTTGGTTGGCATTTGGGTTGGACATTAACAAAACGGTTTTTTACAGACAAAGTGATGTGCCAGAAGTAACCGAACTTTCTTGGTATTTAAGCTGTTTTTATCCATACCAACGATTAACGTTGGCCCATAGTTTTAAGGATAAAGCCGACAGATTGGAAGATGTAAACGCAGGATTATTTACCTACCCGATGTTAATGGCAGCAGATATTTTATTGTATGATGCCGAGGTGGTGCCTGTAGGGAAAGATCAATTACAGCATCTGGAGATGAGCAGGGATGTAGCCAATCGTTTTAACCATAAAATGGGTGATACGTTGGTGCCACCAGAAGCTAAAATTCAAGAAAATGTGATGATAGTGCCAGGCATTGATGGCGAAAAAATGAGTAAATCTCGCAATAATGAGATAAATCTATTTTTAGAGGATAAAAAATTACGTAAGGTAATTATGAAAATCCAAACGGACAGTACACCGCTCGAAGAACCTAAAAACCCTGATACTTGTAATTTATTTGCATTGTATAAACTGGTAGCTGACGACAGTCAAATCGCAGAAATGAAAGCGAATTATTTAGGCGGAAATTATGGTTATGGACATGCTAAACAAGCTTTTTATGAGTTGCTAATTTCCAAATTTGCTAAAGAACGAGAGTTGTATCATCATTATATGAACAATTTGCGAGAAATTGATGCTGCGTTAGCTGTTGGAGCTGATAAAGCGAGAAAAGTAGCGAGTGAAGTTTTGAATAGGGTGAGAGAGAAGTTGGGGTATTGAAGCCCCACCCCTAAATCCCCTCCCCAAAGGAGATGGGACTTTATTCATGGAAATATTAATATTAATAATGGAAGTACGATAAAATAAAAAATCAACCCTAACATTCTAGCAATAAAAGCTTGTTTTGATTTTTTATCAAATCCATATTTTTCAAACCGTTCATCTTCACTATCATTAAAATCCTTGGCTGGAAATAAACTTGAAGTTGTAATGTTTATTGGGAGTAAGAAAAATCCTAACCATTCGCCTACGGTTAAGGACGCATTTTTTCTCTTTTCTTTATTTTTTTCTTCCAAATTCATAATTACAATATTTTGTCAATTGACCGAATTTTAGACTATTTTATTTAATGGTTTTAGGGTTGTAATTGGCAAATATCAAAAAAATAACAAATAAATTGTCATATTTTTAAGTTCCTTGTAACTAAAACAGATTTCCATGATAAAACCAAGTAAAAAATGAAAAAAATTTTAAACAAGAAATCAATAAAATTAAGCAACAATTTTTCGATAAGGTTTTTGTCTTTTAATAACGGCACAAATCCTCAAAACAA
>NZ_JAXKVV010000016.1:0-65301 GCF_034296135.1 Aureibaculum koreense | reverse complement strand
TCTTCCCATACCGAACAGAGAAGTTAAGCCTATCGGTGCAGATGGTACTGCCACCCGGTGGGAGAGTATGTCGTCGCCTTTCTTTTAAACCTTCATTATTTATTTAATGAAGGTTTTTTTATGTTCAATTTCAAAATATCACTAAATAATTACGTTATAACTTATATTTCTAGTTTCTTTGTGAAATAAATGAAACAAATTTTAATCATAGCGATTTTATGTTTTTCAAACTACACTTTTGCTCAAGTAGGAGGAGAAAGCATATATAATTTTTTAAATGTAAGTACATCTGCCCGACAAGCTGCATTAGGCGGAGAAGTTCTGACATTATATGACGATATAAACCAACCACTATGGAATCCATCGACTATCAGCAAAGAAATTGATAATCAGGCCTCCGTAAGTTATGTAGATTTTTTAGCTGATATCAATTATGGTTCCGCAACTTTTGCACATTTAATCAATAGACGTTTTGGTACGTTACATGCTGGTGTTACTTACGTAAATTATGGAAAATTCATTGCCGCAGATGAAACTGGGCAAGAAACAGGTACTTTTTCTGCTAGAGATTTAGCCCTATCAGTTGGTTATGCTTATAGAATTCCTAAAAGTAATTTTCACGCTGGTGCAAACCTAAAATATATCAGTTCAAGTATAGAGAATTATACATCTAGTGGGATAGCCTTAGATTTTGGTTTAACTTATTTTAATGATACGAAACCCTATATTTTTTCTGCGGTTATAAGAAACATTGGATATCAGCTTAATGTTTTTGACGAAGAAAGAGAATCGTTACCGCTGGAAATTGCAGTTGGAGCATCCTATAAATTAGAAAATGTCCCTTTAAAATGGCATATCACTATCAACAATTTGCAACAATGGAAAGTGGGAGTAAAAAATCCTTCAGATAGCCAAACCACCATTGATGGACAAACAACTAATGATAATATTACATTCTTAGATAACACATTTAGGCATGTAGTTGTAGGTGCGGAATTATTTCCTGACAAGTTATTTAATTTACGCTTCGGGTATAATTTTAGACGTGGCAAAGAATTACGTTTGACGGAAAGTAGAACTTTTGCAGGATTGTCCGCAGGGTTTGGCCTTCAGTTGGGAAGATTCAAATTTAATTACGCCTTTACAAAATATCACCCAGTAACAAATACCAATACTTTTACAATAAATATTAATTTAGCAAAAAGATCACAAATTAATTGAAAACAGATAAAAAAATAATTATCGCCATAGATGGTTTCTCATCTACAGGGAAAAGCACCATCGCTAAACAGTTGGCTAAGGCATTAGGATATGCTTATGTAGATACTGGAGCCATGTATAGAGCAGTGACACTCTATGCTATGCAACATAATATTGTTGGTGAAAATTTCTTGGAAGAGAATGAACTTATTGAAAGTCTTAAAAAGATTAATTTAAAGTTTAAATATAATGAAAAATTGAAGTTTTCTGAAATTTATCTTAATAACGAAAATGTGGAGAAAGATATTCGAACAATGGAAGTTTCGCGTTTGGTTAGTAAAATTTCAGCAATTTCAGATGTTAGAAAAAAATTGGTTGAACAGCAGCGAGAAATGGGCAAAGAAAGGGGTTTGGTAATGGACGGGAGAGATATAGGTACCGTTGTTTTTCCTGATGCTGAACTGAAATTATTTATGACAGCTTCCGCTGAGAAAAGAGCAAATAGACGTTATAAAGAACTATTGGAGAAAGGTAATAACGTAACTTTTGAAGAAGTATTACATAATGTACAACAAAGAGATAACATTGACTCTACACGAGCAGATTCACCACTGGTAAAAGCGGAAGACGCTATTGAAATTGATAATAGCGATATGGGTTTAAAAGAGCAATATGAAAGGCTTCTAAGTATTGCCAAACGTTGTATTAAAAGTGCTAAAACAGACTAAGGGATATTTAAATACTTATGTGTTTGTAACGATATTTTCCACTTTGGATTTTTCATTACGTAATCAACAATAAGTGGAGTCATTTTTTCTTGTTTACTCCACTCTGGCTGTAGAAACAGTTCACAATTTTTATTGACTTTACTCGCCTGTTCTTCGGCAAACTTAAAATCGTTTTTATTGTAAACGATTACTTTTAATTCATCGGCCTTATCATAGACTTCCTGTAAAGGCAATTTGTTTTTTTTAGGTGAAAGGCAAATCCAGTCCCATTTTCCAGTTAAGGTATAAGCACCAGAAGTTTCAATATGCGTTTTTAAGCCCGATGATTTAAGGGAATTAGTTAAATAATCCATATTATACATTAATGGTTCACCACCAGTAACTACAATGGTATCGCTATATTTCTTAGCGTTTTTAACTATTAACTCTGTTTCTGTAGCGGGATGCAGATCGGGATTCCAACTTTCTTTAACGTCGCACCAATGGCAACCCACATCGCATCCACCAACCCTTATAAAGTAAGCGGCAGTACCCGTATGGTAACCCTCGCCTTGTATGGTATAGAACTCTTCCATTAAGGGAAGCATTTCACCATTGTCAATTAATAATTGTATCTCTCTATCCATTTTATTTTAGTACCGCTGTCGCTTCAATTTCTATTTTTGCATTAGCAACTAAACTAGATGCAAAGGTAGTTCTGGCTGGAAAATTGCCCTCAAAGAATGTCTTGTAAACTTCGTTCATAGCAGCAAAATCATTTATGTCAGCCAAAATAACTGTGCATTTAACAATATGGCTCATATCAGAACCGTTTGATTCTAATACCTCTTTAATATTTAATAAGGCTTGTGAAGTTTCTTGTTTTATACCTCCTTCTACCAGTTTTCTTGTTGAATGGTCCATACCAATTTGACCCGCTAAAAATAAAATATTACCTACCCTAACGGCGTCAGAAAATGGTAAGTCTTTTTTCTTTTCTTCTTTAGACTTTAAAAATTCTAATTCCATTGTTTGAGGTTTGGTGCATGAAGATATACCTACCAAAAAAAACACATTAAAAAATAGAACTAATTTAATTTTCATTACAGGTTAATTTTAATTTTTGCAAAGATAAATTAAAAAGTCGGATGACCGAAGGTTGGAGGTAAAACGTATAGAGTGAAACAATTCAGCATTTAAACTCTAGACTAGCATAAATTTTAAATCTTTTACTTATTTTAATTTTTTAATCTTACTTTTATAGCCAGAATCCACATAGAACATTTTATGAGTACCAAAGATGAATTCCTTACATATATAAAAGAGGGTTACAAAACTAAAGGAGAGCATATAACGCTGGGTGCCGCCATGTTGGGCGAAGAAACCGTTACCAATGCTTTTGTCAATATTCCTTTAAAAACCTTAAACCGCCATGGTTTAATTGCAGGGGCAACTGGGACTGGTAAAACGAAAACACTTCAGGTACTTGCTGAAAACCTATCTGAAAATGGAATTCCCGTTTTATTAATGGATGTAAAAGGTGATTTAAGTGGATTGGCAAAAGCAAGCCCTGGACATGTAAAAATTGATGAACGTCATCAGAAAATAGGTTTACCATTTGAGGCAAAAGGTTTCCCGGTAGAAATTTTGACATTATCCGAACAAGACGGAACACGGTTAAGAGCCACAGTTTCGGAATTTGGTCCAGTATTATTATCAAGAATTTTAGATTTATCTGAAACTCAAAGTGGAATAGTAGCCATATTATTTAAGTATTGCGATGATAATAAATTACCGTTATTAGATTTAAAAGATTTTAAAAAAGTACTACAATATGCTACCCAGGAAGGTAAAAAAGAGCTAGAAAGTGAGTATGGACGAATTTCAACGGCATCTACAGGTTCAATTTTGCGTAAAGTAGTTGAAATTGAACAACAGGGAGGTGAACTTTTTTTTGGGGAACGCTCTTTTGATGTAAGTGATTTAACGAGAATTGATGAAAACGGTAGAGGGATGATTTCCGTACTAAGACTAACAGACATTCAAGATAAGCCAAAGTTATTTTCAACTTTTATGTTGCAATTATTGGCCGAAATTTATGATACTTTTCCTGAACAAGGAGATTCTGGCAGACCAGAACTTATCCTCTTTATTGACGAAGCTCATCTTATATTTAACGAAGCATCTAAGGCGTTGCTAAATCAGATAGAAAGCATAGTAAAATTAATACGTTCCAAGGGTATTGGTATTTATTTTGTAACCCAAAACCCTAAAGACGTACCATCGGATGTACTATCGCAATTAGGGCTGAAAATACAACATGCTCTACGTGCTTTTACCGCAAATGACAGAAAAGCCATTAAACTGACAGCCGAAAATTATCCTGATTCGGAGTATTACGATACTGCAGAAGTACTAACTCAATTAGGAATTGGCGAGGCATTGGTCTCTTGTTTGAATGAGAAAGGAATTCCCACTCCACTGGCGAGAACTATGTTAAGAGCACCAATGAGCAGAATGGATATTTTAACAGAAAAAGAATTGTCCGAACTAATAGCTCAGTCTAAATTGATCAAAAAGTACAATGAAGAAATAGATAGGGAAAGTGCTTATGAAATGTTGGATGCAAAAATTGAAAAAGCTGAAGAATTAGAAGCAAAAGAAAAAGAAGAGAAAGCTAAAACAAGTCGTAAAACATCTACAAGGAAAAGTACGCGAATGAACCCCGTGGTTAAATTATTGACCAGTGCAACTTTTATGCGAGGTGTTCTGGGAATATTAAAAAAAGCAATGAAATAAATAAACCTTTATGAAAAAGCTATCGCTATTAATTTGCATTGTGTCTTTAACCATGATTCAATGTAAGGAGGAAACAAATTATACTCTGGGAAAGGAGCAAGTAGGGAAAATAACTTCGGCAACCCAAATACGAGAGTTATACTCAATTTTTGAGAATGATTCCATTGTTTCGCATTTAGGTGAAGATAATGTTGCAGAATCTACTTACGATGAATATTTGGTATACAACAAAAATGGAGATCATTTATTGACGATTATCCCTAAAATAGAGCAAGATTCGTCATCCACAATTGAAAATATCCAAATTTTCGATAAAAACTATAAAACAGTTAAAGGTTTAAATATTAGAGGCACATTTAAAGATATTGTTGATAATTATACTGTTAACAAAGTGCAATCTACTTTCAGTACCGCGGTTTTATTTGTTGATGAGTTGAATGCAACAATTACCATAGAGAAGAAGGAATTGGGCGTAAACGATTTTGGCACACAAAAAATTAAATTGGAACAAATTCCGGATCTGGCTAAAATCAAGGGGATAACGATGTGGTTTAAATAAGGGAAGCCCCACCATTAAATCCTCTTCTCAAAGAGAGAGGGGGCTTTTTTAGGTTATATTATATTGGTATTAAGAACTTATTAAAAATAAATGCCCATAAGAGCAACATCAAAGAACTTATCGGAGTTATCCAAAGAAAAAATGGTAGAAACTACCAAATATTTTCAAAAACTCAGAAAAAAATCTCCAAAAAAGTTAGACTTAATAATGCAAGAATTGCATGACGATGAATTTGAAAAATCCGATTGTTTAACTTGTGCCAATTGTTGTAAAACCACAAGTCCAATTTTTACCAACAAAGATATTTCTAGAATTTCCAAACATTTTAGAATGAAGGAAATAGACTTTATTACAGCCTATCTACAAAGAGATGAAGATGATTTTATGGTCTTACGGCAAGCACCATGCACTTTTTTGGATGAAGCCGATAATACCTGTACAATTTACGATGTACGACCGAAAGCTTGTAGTGAATACCCGCATACCAATAGAAAGAAATTTGTCCAGTTAACACATCTTACCCTTAGAAATACCGAAGTTTGTCCTGCCGCTTTTAATATTGTCGAGAATCTAAAAAAATCTTTAACTTTGTAATATTAAGTACTTGTAATCATGAAAAAAATTGCAAATTATATCCTAATTCTGATCTTAATATTAAGTTCAAACATTGTAAAAGCGGACAATTGGTTATATTCTTTAGAGGATGCACAAAAATTAGCGATAGCGACCAATAAATTAATCCTGGTCGATTTTTGGGCATCGTGGTGCGGACCATGCCATAGAATGGATTCAGAATCATGGAGCAAAGAAGAAGTCAAAATAGTTATGGATAACTATGTTTCTGTTCAAATAGACATTGATACCCATAGAAGTTTGGCAAGAAAATATGGTGTTAAAGGCATTCCGTTTGTGTTTATTTTGGATGCCAATGGCGAAGTGGTTTATAAGCAAATGAGCTATATGGGTAAAAGTAAGGTAATTAAATTACTAGAGAAATATGCTTTAAGCACAAAATTTTTGCAAACGGACTATTTAATTTACAATAAAAAAGTGAACAGCTATTCTGCTTTTAGACTGGCACAAAAATACCAAGATTTTGCCATGTTTTTAGATGATGATATTAAGACGGATTTTTTATCACTGTCAAAAATTTATATAAAACAAACGGAGAAAGAATTAAAGAACGAAGATAGAGAAGATAAAGCTATTGAAGAGAAAATAGAATTGCTTGATATTCAGGAAGATGTAATAAGAGATAATTATAAAAGGAGTTCGAAAGCGTTGGGAAAATTAAAAGAAGAAGAAATAAACGATAAGAATAAACAATTCTTTTACTTTCTAAATTATGTGAGTTGTAGGGGGCAAAACAAGTCTGAAATGGCTGAAACATGGTTGACAAAATTAAAATCTACAAAGCGGTTTGAGAATTATTTAACTAAAGCAGAACAATTGTTTAAGGAAGAATCTTAGTTGAATTACGCAACCATAAGTTATTTTTCACATCATAAAAGAGTACAATCAAAAAAATATGATGCGTAAATTTCTTTTCTTCACTGTTCTTGCTATTTCTTTTGTTTCTTGTGATTCTGATGATGAAGATATGTCGGAATTTAAAATGGCCAAGGCAAAATGGGAAAAACTTCAATTTGAGGACTATACTATTCAGGAAAATTTATGGTGTTTTTGTGGCGGGCTGTTGGAATGGACAACTAAAGTGGTTAATAATGAAAAAGATACTGTTTATTTTGACGAGTCAAAACTCTATGATGGACAAACTTACCAAATGGTTTTTGAAGGTGCCAAAACCATAGATGAAGCTTTTGATTTTATAGAGAATTTCAATACCAAAAAAGTAGCCTCTTTTATAGTGGAGTATGATGAGCAGTTTGGGTTTCCCAAAAGTATTGCTATTGATTATATAGAAAATGCAGTTGATGATGAAATTACGTATGTATTTAGCAATTTTACACCAACAAAGTAGGCTTTTCTAATTAAGAAAGACAGCTTCTAATTCACTACCAAAATCCTTTATTTTAAGGTCAGATAGGTTTGTTAAGATAACAATGACGATTTCTTCTTCTGGATACATTAAAAGTAAGGCAGTAGCACCAATACCGCCTCCAGAGTGTGAATAGCGAGGTGTACCTTTTTTAGAACTATCGGTAACAAATCCAATTCCATAATTTGTTTTTTTATCGTCTGCAGTTGTTTGTGATTTTACCAATTCAGCTACAGTTTCCTTTTTTATAATTGTTGGATTTATAATTTCGTTTCCAAACCTAATCAAATCTTCGCTGGTTGATAAAAATCCGCCTCCAGCGGCTTTAAATTCGTTATTAACTTCTGGCCCGAGCGTTATCTTTCCTTGATTTGTTTTTCTATAATAGCCTGTTTTAAATGGAAGTTCTTTATCTGAAGTTTCAAGAACTGTTTTACTCATATGTAAAGGTTTAAAAACTATTTCTTCCATATATTTAGTAAATGGAGTTTCAGCTGCTTTTTGAACCACCGCACTTAACAAATTCCACCCATAGGTACTGTATTTATATTTTGTTCCTGGTTCAGACAATAAAGGATCGTCTTTAAAAATATCCAAACCCTCTGTAATGGTCATTGGCTTATTCAAAATAAACTCCTTGCCTTTATAATGTCTAATTCCTGCAATATGCCCTGCAACTTGCCTTACGGTAAAATCATATTCCTTTTTAGGATAATCTGGTAAATAAGTATAAATACTTTTATCAAAACCCAGTTTGTCATCATCTACTAATTTAGCCATGGCCAAGGCAGATAATGATTTTGATATACTAGCAATTCTAAATTGTGTTATCACCGGGCTTACTTCGGTCTCGGTTTCAATAGTGGCAACGCCAAACCCTTTCGAGTATAATAGTTCGCCATGTTTTGATATGGAAATAGCCATCCCTGGAATTTTTTCATTTTCTAAAAACCGTAAAGCTATAGCACTTGCCGAATCTTCTTCCTTTTGATAGTCAGAAGGAGGTGGCATGGACGGTTTAGGCGGAGCGACTTGAGCTACACAAAAATTTACAGCAAATAAAACGAGTAAAAAAGTTAATTTTTTCATTAATTATAAATTAAATATTTTGATCTAATTTTTTTAAAATCCTCAATATCCTTTTGCCAGGTTTTTCTAATTTCTGCAGTGGTCATACCACTTTCAATTTGCTCTTGCATTTTCTTAGTGCCTGAGAGTCGCTCAAGATTTTTAAAAAAAGTTGATTTGTTAAGGCTGGAATTATAAGTTTCAATAAGCCAATCTAAATTAATGTAATTCAATTTTTTAACTTTTGATAAATTCTTTCCATAACATAATTTACCATTGTGTTTAGGGTTTTTTGCACCTTCGTTGGGTTGTGGCGTAAAAGTAAAAGTAAATTGTTCTTTAGGTAGGTTTGGAGATCCAAATATTTGGAACTGCATTTCCGTTCCACGGCCAGCACTAACATCGGTTCTTTCAAAAAAGCAAAGACTTGGATATAAATTAATAGACTGGTCATTGGGTAAATTTGGTGATGGTTTAATCGGTAAGCTATATGGTGTTTGGTGTGTATAGTTTTTTAAAGGCATAACTGTTAAATCGCACTGAATACCTTTATTTAGCCACTTTTCTCCGTTAATCATTTTAGCGTATTCACCTATGGTCATGCCGTAAACGATAGGTACAGAATGCATTGCAACAAAACTTTTATGTTCTTCTTCTCTAATTGGGCCATCAATATAGTGGGCATTGGGGTTGGGTCGGTCAATTACAATTAGCGGAATATTGGCCTCTGCACAGGCTTCCATTACATAATGTAGGGTAGAGATGTAGGTATAGAATCTTGCACCAACATCTTGAATATCGAAAATAACAATATCTAAATCCTTTAGTTGTTCTTGGGAAGGTTTTCTGTTCTTGCCATATAACGATATAGATGGGAGTCCGGTTTTGGCATCTTTACCGTCTTCTATTTTTTCACCGGCATCGGCTTTTCCTCTAAAGCCGTGTTCAGGTCCGAACACTTTTTTTATGTCAATATTTAGGGAAATAAGGGTGTCAACAAGATGGGTGTAACCATTATTTTCATTTTTGACTATACTTGTATGGTTTCCAACAACACCTACATCTTTTTCTTTAATTAAATGTAAATAATCAACTGGTTTAGAAATTATTATATCTTTATCATAAAGTTGATATGACAAGCTGTCAGGTGTTGAATTTTGGCTAATTTGAGTACTTTCGGTGTCGTTTTCCGTAGTGGTTTTTCCTTTACAGGAAATCAATCCAAAAACCAAAATAAAAACCCAAAAGAAATACGTATTTTTGAAATTGAAATTTATCATAGGATTTGAATTACGAGTTATTTTTAGCTAAAAGAATTATTACGGGTAAACAGTATAAAAGTAGTATTTCTTCATCAATAATAAAAATTGCCATAACGGCCATTGCGTTGGGGTTAATTATTATGTTAATTTCAATTGCAACTACAGCTGGACTTCAAAAAAAGATAAAAGAAAAAATTTCGGGATTTAACGGTCATATTCAAATTTCCAATTACGAAGACAATAATTCTCAAATTACCATTAGCCCAATTTCCATTAATCAAGAATTTTACCCAGATATTGAAAATGTTGAGGGTATTAAAAATGTTCAAAGTTTTGCTACCAAGGCAGGAGTCATCCGAACCGAAACTGATTTTGAAGGGGTAATTTACAAAGGTGTAAATACAGATTTTGATTGGTCATTTTTTAAAACTTATTTAGTTGAGGGTAATGTTATAGATATTGACGATAAAACGACGGATAAAGTATTGATATCGAAATATACATCAGATAGGTTAAAACTTAAACTTGGCAATAAGTTTAACATGTTCTTTATGAAAGATGATGGTTCTGCCCCTAATGTAAGGTCATTCAAAGTAATTGGCATATATAATTCGGGCTATAAAGAGTTTGATGAAAATTATGTTATTGGTGATTTAAAGCATGTGCAACGCCTTAATAAATGGGAAGCTGACCAAATAGGTGGTTTTGAGGTGATATTGAATGATTTTGACCAATTGGAGGAAAAAGGAACTGAAGTTTATAACCAGGTAGGTTCTACTTTAAATGCACAAACCATAGCAGAAAAGTATGCCCCTATTTTTGAATGGCTTGATCTATTAAATACCAATATTGTGGTAATAATCGTTATCATGATTCTTATAGCGGGTATAAATATGATAACCGCTTTGCTCGTTTTAATCTTGGAACGCACACAGATGATCGGCATTTTAAAATCCTTAGGAAGTTCTAATTGGAGCATCCGCAAAGTGTTTTTATACAATGCGGCTTATCTTATTGCCAAAGGATTATTATGGGGAAATATTATAGGAATTGGTCTGTTAATGGCTCAAAAATATTTTGGTTTTATTAAGCTAGATCCAGAAAATTATTATGTTAGTGAAGCCCCTGTTCATATAAGTTTGAGTGCTGTTGTTATTTTGAACATTGGCACCCTATTACTGTGTTTGTTGATGTTGCTAGTGCCTTCTTACATAGTTAGTAAAATTAGTCCAGTAAAAGCGATAAAATTTGATTAAATTTGCGAGTCAAAACAATTTTTTGCCACGAATTCACTAATTTTATATTTTGGGGGAATTAATATATAAGAAAGAAAGTTATTCTATTGTTGGTGTATTGTTTGAAGTTTATAATAATTTAGGTGCTGGGTTTTCTGAAATTGTTTATAAAGATGCGATTGAATATGAGTTTAAGCAATTGAAAATACCTTTTGAAAGGGAGAAACAATATGATATAACTTATAAGGATGTCACGTTAAAACATAATTTTTTCGCTGATTTTGTGGTATTCGACAAAATTATTTTGGAAATTAAGTCTATTGAAAGTTTACATGCCAAACATTTAGCACAATGTATCAATTATCTAAAAGTTTCTAAATGTAAGTTGGCAATTTTAGCCAATTTTCATGAAGATTTATTGGACTATCAAAGAATTGTCTTATGAATTGAGTGATTGAATTGGTAAGGTTGAATATTTTTGCCACTAATTCACGAATAATTAAATTATTGTTGAAAAAAATTATAGCACAAATAGCTGTCCAAAGGACAGCATTGGTGGGAATTATTTAATACGAAAACATAGACAGATTAGTGCATTCGTGGCGTTAATTTATAAAGCATAGAATTGGAATCAGTTTGGTAATTTTTTTTGCCACTAATTCACGAATAATTAAATTATCGGTAAAAAGTATATCACGAATAGCTGTCCAAAGGACAGCATTTGTGGGGATTATTTTATAAGAAAAACATAGACAGATTAGTGCGTTCGTGGCATTAATTTTTTCTATCACTAGCAATAATTGACTAAAATGAAGAATAAATAATACAAATAAACAATAAATATTAAACCGTGTCTTTGACCAACATCCAAAGACTAAAAGACTAAAACACATGAAATACGACATTATTATCATTGGTAGTGGACCAGGCGGTTATGTAACCGCCATTAGGGCATCTCAACTAGGTTTTAAAGTAGCCATTGTAGAAAAGGAAAATTTAGGTGGAATTTGTTTGAATTGGGGCTGTATTCCTACTAAAGCCTTGTTAAAAAGTGCCCAGGTTTATGATTACCTAAAACATGTTGATGCTTATGGTCTAAAAGCCAAGGAGATAGATAAAGATTTTTCTGCTGTTATAAAACGTAGTAGAAACGTGGCGGATGGGATGAGCAAGGGTGTTCAGTTTTTGATGAAAAAAAACAAAATTGATGTCATTGATGGTTTTGGTAAAGTAAAAGCGGGTAAAAAAGTTGATGTTACCAACAATGATAAAACAACCGAATATTCGGCAGATCACATCATTATTGCCACTGGTGCACGTTCGCGTGAGTTGCCGTTTTTGCCAATTGACGGTAAAAAGGTAATTGGATATAGAGAGGCAATGTCTTTACCCAAACAACCAAAAAAAATGATTGTGGTGGGTTCAGGAGCTATTGGTGTTGAGTTTGCCTATTTCTACCACGCTATGGGCACGGAGGTAACTATAGTTGAGTTTTTACCAAACTTAGTTCCTTTAGAAGATGATGATGTTTCGAAACAATTTGCACGTTCGTTCAAAAAATCTGGCATTAATGTAATGTTAGAATCGAGTGTAACCAAAGTGGATACATCAGGAAGTGGAGTTAAGGCTACGGTCAAGACTAAAAAAGGCGAAGAAATTTTAGAAGCCGATGTTATTTTGTCCGCAGTAGGTATCAAAACCAATATTGAAAATATAGGTTTAGAAGATGTAGGTATAGCCACAGATAAAGATAAAATTATAGTAAATGACTTCTATCAAACCAATTTACCGGGTTATTACGCTATTGGCGATGTGGTTGATGGACCAGCATTAGCACACGTTGCTTCAGCGGAAGGAATTACTTGTGTTGAAAAAATTGCAGGATTGAATCCCGAAGCTATTGATTATGGAAATGTTCCTGGTTGTACGTATGCTACACCAGAAATTGCAAGTGTTGGTATGACTGAAGCCCAAGCTAAAGAAGCGGGCTATGAATTAAAAATAGGTAAGTTTCCTTTTTCAGCATCTGGTAAGGCACAAGCTGCAGGTAATTCTGAGGGGTTTGTAAAAGTTATTTTTGACGCTAAATATGGCGAATGGTTAGGTTGCCACATGATAGGTGCAGGTGTAACTGATATGATTGCGGAGGCCGTATTAGGTAGAAAATTAGAAACAACGGGTCACGAAGTGTTAAAAGCCATCCATCCGCACCCAACTATGAGTGAGGCGGTTATGGAAGCGGTTGCCGATGCTTATGACGAAGTAATCCATTTGTAGTTGGTGGTAGTTAGTTGTTAGACTGGTGGTCTTTGGTCTTTTAAGCTGTTACAGGTAAGAATCTGGATGACAACAGACAAGAGCCAAGACTAAACTTAAACAATAATCAAAAATAAAGTCCTGTAAGGTTTTCTAAAACCTTACAGGACTTTTTCATGGTTTTTTGAATTACTTAGAAGATTTCAGATAAAATACAAGCTATTTCTTTATTTTCCTAATATTTGTTCCAAACGGTATTTAACCATGCTCTCGATCAAATCTTTAGGAAGTAGTCTATCCAATGGAAATTGAACCGAGCCTTTCCCTCTTTTATATTCGCTTAATTCCGAGTCGAACTTTTCCATCGTTGTGGGGTGTGGATAAAATCCAACGTGTGTTTTGTAACCTGCAATCATAATTTGGTGTTCTCTTTTTCCGCCTTCGACTAATGTATATGCTGGAATATTATAATTGAACAATTCCGTAGCATTCGGTTTAACGTTGAGAATGCACTTTTTTAACTCGATAAGTACTTTTTTAGTTTCTTCTGGTAGAGCATTAAAGTAGTCGTCAACAGTTTTAAATTTGTTCGATGCCATAATTATAAAATTGTCGATTAAAATTCTGCAATGATTATTTTTTTCATTCCCATCATTTTTTTGAAAGCCCCAGGTTTTTTGTTGAGTTCTTGCCAATTTTCGGGACATACTTGCCAACTCAGTCCGTATTTATCCTTGAGCCATCCGCAGACACTTTCTTCGCCGCCATTGGTGGTGAGCATATTCCAGTAGTAGTCGATTTCCACTTGGTCTTTGCAGGGTATCATAAATGAAACAGATTCGTTGAATTTGAATTGCGGACTGGCATTGATACCAATAAACCGCATTCCTAGAATCTCAAACTCAACGGTTAGTACCTTGCCCGCAAAATCTTTTTGAAATTCTGCCAGACCTTCGGCTTCCGTTTTAGGATAATAGGTAATGTTCCGTATTTTTCCTCCTTTAAATACCGATACGTAGTATTCGGCCGCTTCTTTGGCGTTACCGTCAAACCATAAGTTTGGGATTATTTTCTGTGTGGGTCTGAATGATTTAGCCATTGCACTAGTTTTTAAGTTTTAACAATAGTTCATCTAATCTTTCAAGAGTAGAAGCCATACCCTCTTCCATTCCCATATTGATAATGGTTTCAAGGTCATTTAACGAGTCGTAAGTAACCACAGTTGTAACCGTAGCATTTTCGCCTTTGTCTTTAAAAGTCAATTTCCAATTTGCTGTAGGGAGTTCTTGATTTATGGTGCCTTCACTATCGCAAAATGAATCGATTGTGCGGTAATAATCAATTGGGTTTACGTCGTGATATTGGGTATAGCCCCAATATTCAGTGCCTTCTGGGTCAATCATTGCATAATGCCAATGGCCACCATTTTTAAAGTCCATTGATTTTGTTTTGGTGGTAAATGGTTTTGGTGCAAACCATTGATCCAACAATTCTTGTTTGGTATAGCAGTCCCAAACCAGTTGTCTTTCTGCATTAAACTCACGTAAAATAGTGAGCGTGTTGTTTTCCTTATCCACAAGGAAGTCGAATTGCAAATTACTGTTCATTTTTTTTGTTTTTGAGTGTTAATAATAAATTTTCCAAAAATTCTTTAAGCGAAACATTAATGGCGTGATTCCATCCATTTTCGAAATTATGAATGGCCAATTCAGGGATATCCGCAGGGAAGGTATCAATGTCTGAATGTGTCAATTTTAGTTTCGTGCCATTGTTTTCTTCAAATAATTCAAATGTTACATAGGACATTCCGGTGTAGCCTTCATACTTCCAAGAGTAGGTGAGTTTTTGTTTAGGAATAACTTCAGTAATCTCACACAAATGTTTCCATTGCTTGGCACCTTCTTCGCCACCCCAAAATTCAAACTTGAATCCAACAATGGTCTTGAATTCTTCAACATGGAAATACCATTGTTTCATTAATTCTTTTTGTGTAAGTGCTTTCCAAACCAGTTCTATATCGGCGTCAAAAACACGTTCTACTATTACGCTTTTACTGCTCATTTTTCTTGCCTGCCTGCCGCAGGCTGGTTTTTAAGTGTGGATAATAAATTGTCAAGTTGGTCAAAACGGTTTTCCCATATTTTCCTGAACTGTTCCAGCCATTGATCGATTTCCTTCATTTTTTCGATTTTCAGCTCGTAGTAAATTTCCCGACCTTGTTGATTTGCTTCAACAAGGTCACATTCGTTCAATATTTGAATATGTTTAGAAATTGTAGGTCTTGCCGCATCAAAATTTTTGGCTATTGCTCCTGCGGTCATAGACTGAGATGCAAGCAATACTAAAATTGCTCTTCTTGTAGGATCAGAAATAGCTTGAAATATGTCTCTTCTCAACTTCATTGCGTAGTTATTTGACTACAAATATATATGAAGTTATTTAACTACGCAAATATTTTATGGATTTTTATTTTTACAATACCATAACTACTGTTAGCAGTAATCTAATAAACCCTTTAAACAGGGGTTTTATGTTGAGCACGTTAATTTAGATTTGTAAGTGAATTTAGTGTTCATTTAAACTACAAATCATGACCTCAAAAAAAATATTTATTTTAATTTTAGTTCTAATTTCATTTTTTGCATGTAATAATGCTCCTGATGATAATTCGGATAGTAAAGCAGATAACATATCAATTAAAGAGCCAACCGATTACGACTTAAAAGTCAAAAAGATTAAGATAATTACTGATAATTTCAATAATTTTTCCAAGGAAGCTTTTAAAACCTATCAAGACTACATTAGCTCATTTGGCAATGACCCAGAAAATTTCAAATCTGAAAATATTTCAAACTTTTCTGAAATCAACGATTATCAAGTCAGATTGTTAAAAACATTAGATAGTGCCATAGCCTTGCCTATTTTAGATGAATTAAACCCTTTAATTAGATCTTATAAAATAAATGCACGAGCTTTCTCGGTAACCATTAATAGTTGTGAATCTTATTATTCTAAAAAAGAGTATAAAAAGGATGGGTACGATAAAGGTAACGTATTGCATAAATTGACCATTGATATTTATGACAAATTTTACAAAGCCGATAGTATTTTAAGGTTAAAAAGTGAAAGAATATTACAAAAATTAGATAATGAATATTTGAACAGCCTAAAAAAGGATGGTTTTGAAATTAAATATTGGATTCTATTGGCAAAAAAGGAGGCAGAAAAACTAAATTCTGTTTTGTCAACAACAAAATATAGCGATTTAAACTTAGAAGAGTTAAAACGTTTAAATGGTGCAATTGCAAAAAGCTACAATAGATTAACTGAACTTAAAGATGCTGATAGCATTCAATTCGATAAAAAAAGCACAGCTTATTATTCAGATTTAGAAGAATTATTAAATGCTACAAGCGAATTATACGAACGTAAAAAAGCAAAAAAGGTTTTTTCAAAAAAGGAATTAAAGAAGCTAAATGAAAATGAAGTTGTGGCAAGTTCAGTAACGGGCTCAATACATGCGGTAACTTTTGCCTATAAAAACTTATTGAAGTCATTTAAAGAGGTTGAGGCTAAACAAGTTTATATTAGTCCTAAAATTGCCAATACAAAAGTTGAAATAGCCAACAGCATTAAAATGCCAAGTGCAATTAAATAAATTTTAACCAATTGATGGTTTTCAGACCTTACCGAACTAAAATAATTGTGAAAAAATGGAATGCTAATAGGTATAAAAATCAGAAGTAAAGTATAGACTATGTTTTTAGAAAAAGAAGTTGCCTGATTGTGTTTTTTGATGAAAACGGCCCTTGCGGCATAATGGCAAATTAACGGATAGGCAATTAATAGCCCCGCAAAGCTGATAGTCTCAGATAAGATGGAAAAAACAGATCTAATACCCTCAGGAAAAAATTCGATAAAAACAAAACAGAAACTAAATACTATATAAACCATAAAAATAAAAAGGGCAATATTAAACCACTTTAATGGTATGCCCATTTCTTTTTTTGATACTAAAAGTACAGCCCCCTTAAGCCAAGACATCCAAATTAAAAAAGGAACTAATAAGCAGAAAGTAACAATTATGCTTAAAATTGAAACAATATCATTAAGGCTAGTATCGGAAGCCTCTGAATTTCTATAAATTACGGAAAACGTTGTGTGGAGAACTATTAAAACCAAAGGCAAAATCACTAATAAAATAGCCAACTTTTTTGCTGAAATACTAAAGATGTAATTTGAAAGTTTTTTCATATAATGATTAATAACCAATCTATTATTTTATAACGCTACATCAGACTTTTAAGTTTAATTTATCATATATTCGAAAGAGTACCCTAATTTAACTTATGAAATTAGGGTCTTTCCCATTGAAGTGGGTTTGTTCTATTCCTCGGATCTTGTTTTAATAATTCAGCCATACTCAAATACAGTTCAGGTTCATGATTGTAGAAGTGATGTGGTTTTTCAAAAAATGCTTCCAATGAAACTGAGAAAAGTTCTATTAAATTTGTTCCCGCATAATCTCTTAACACTTTGTTTTCTTTGGCTTTAATCTTTAAAAGTTTCTTGTGAGCTACTTTTTTCCATTTAGAAAATGCTCTTCTTTTAAAAATTCTACTCAAGTAAGATCTAGCGGCATTTTCAAAAATTAAACAATGACCAAATTCGTGAATTGCCAAATTTAAGGCATCGTTATTTATTTCAAAACCTTTTTTAACCACAGGCCAGGTCATGTTTATCTGTTTGGTATGTAAGTTAACATCGCCGTACATTAACACTTCGCTGTGTTTGTAAGCATACGGAACTGGCGTTACAAATATGAGTTTAAATTTTGATAACGTATGGAAATTAAGTCCGAATGTTATTTGTACAAAAGCACTTGAAATAATGATTTTCATCTTTCTGGTCAACTCAAAACCATGTTTTGAATCGAAATTGGTAGTAAAAAGAAAAATCAAAGTTCTAATCTGAAATATTTCCTTGTTTTTTGGAGATAAACCTTGATAATACGTATTGTAAGCCATTAATATTTGATGGCATTCCTTTTTTGAAGATGCTTTAAAAAAGTAATTTAAGAGTTTGTAGATAATTTTCAAATTGTTTTATGAATAAGCACAATTATAACACACTAAAACCTGCTAATTCATTTTGTGGTTGTTTAGTTTCAATAGAAACTTCCGCTTGCTTGGATTGGGTTAATAAAGCATAAAATTGTATTTTCGTTTTCAACTCGGGAAATTCAACCAACAGCTCATTAAAGCTGGTAGTTGTGGCTTTTTTTATAAAATCATAGATTAACTTTACAAAAGCCTTAATTGTAGCTTTACTAAGAACAAGTATGTGGCCGAAATTCGTATTAAAATGGGTCAATTGTTTATATAGCGTAATGGTAGCTTTTTTAATGCCGTGCTTTTTTACATGTATATAAGCCAACCGTAAATGTGCCTCATAAGTAACGAGAGCGGGAGGTAGGGTGCAGTTTTCAAATTGTTGTTCAAATTGTTGGTCAGTTAATAGCTGGTGTTTTTCTGTCATGACCTTAGGGTTTTTTTTTTAAATAATAAATTAACAACATAGGTGGTTAAACTACGATGTTAATAATCAATGGACTATTTTTAATAATTTAGTTAGAATAAAACTAACAATTATCTATTGTTTCACAACGCCTAGCGTAGCTATTTGTCCCATTCTAATATTCCATTCTTTTTCAGAAAGCAGATATCCTTTTTCGTCAAATACCCTTATCTCTGCGGTATTTGGACCTGAAAAACCTTCATTCAATGCCTCAATATCTATTCGGTTATATCCTTTTTTAAGATCAATATTGATAATATAATACAAACCTTTAAGGCTAACTGTTGACTTCAACATTTTTTCGTTCAAAAACACTCGAATTCTATCACCATCTATCAAGCTATGGTCTCTAACCTCAATTCTAACTGTATTTGAGGTGCTGTGTAGTGTGCCTAAACTAAAATCACTTGAGAGTTGTACATCACTTACATCTTTCCCATTAAAATACTTTTTAGTCATGATGTCAGAATCATCTTCATCATTACCAGAACCGGTCATAAAATTAGAAACTTTTTTCTTTGAAACTTCGGGTGGATTAAAATATTTATCAACATTTGATTTAAAGCCCAATAAATAAGGCTTTTTTTCAACATTGAAAATCGACTCTTTTTCGGAAGCATCTAAAATGGAAATATCTAAAGTTTTTAATTTTTTCTGATTATCGTTTATTAATAATGGTGTTGTTTTGGGAATAGAATCCAATTGAGAAAACAACTGAAAATTAAACCCTATCAAAAAAAATAAGGAGAAAAAGGATTTTATAAAACGCTTTAAATTCATAATAAACCAATAGCAATTTTAATGCCGAAATTATAATATCAATAACCAAAAGTAATTAAAATTGACAAATGATATTGTTAAAAATTAATTAATCCTTTTCCAATATTGCTTTTGTCCTTTAAAAAGATGCCCAATCTTTAAATTTTATTGTATTTTTGAACAAAGAAAAAATAATATTATGGCATCAATTACATTAAAAGGAAATAGCATAAATACATCAGGTAATTTACCAAAAGTAGGTACTCAAGCTCCTGATTTTAATCTAGTTAAAACGGATTTATCAAAATCGACTTTATCAGATTATAAAGGTTCTAAAGTAATTTTAAATATTTTTCCGAGTGTGGATACCGGAACATGTGCAGCTTCGGTAAGACAGTTTAACGAAGAGGCAGCGAAATTGGACAATACCAAGGTGCTATGTGTTTCAAGGGATTTACCATTTGCACAAAGCCGTTTTTGTGGTGCGGAAGGCATTGAAAACGTAGTGAGTTTATCTGATTACGCCACAGGCGATTTCGGAAAAAACTACGGTTTACAAATTATTGATGGCCCATTAGCTCATTTACATTCTAGAGCGGTAATCGTCTTGGACGAAAAC
Organism: Aureibaculum koreense; assembly: GCF_034296135.1. Lineage (NCBI taxonomy): Bacteria > Pseudomonadati > Bacteroidota > Flavobacteriia > Flavobacteriales > Flavobacteriaceae > Aureibaculum > Aureibaculum koreense. The sequence continues at coordinate 45,261 of NZ_JAXKVV010000016.1, read as the reverse complement.
GGTAAGGTTGTTTACACGGAGCAAGTGCCTGAAATTGTTGACGAACCTAACTATAAAGCTGCGTTAGAAGCATTACATGACCAATAGGTTTTGAAGAACCCAAAAGACAATTTTTTTAAAGGCAGGCTAAGGAGCCTAAAATTCGCTATACGCGGTGCTTTGTTGTTGATTGCCACCGAGCATAGTATTATGGTGCAATTTACTATCGCAACTGTAATGACCATTTTGGGGTTTGTGATGAAAATTTCTGCTACTGAATGGATGTTTCAGTTTTTGGCAATTGGGTTAGTACTTGTAGCGGAATCCTTAAATACGGCAATTGAAAAATTATCGGATTTTGTGCACCCCGCCTATCATAAAAGAATAGGTTTTATAAAAGATATCTCTGCTGGTGCAGCTACTTTTGCAGCTATTATTGCCATAATTATTGGTTTGATAATCTATATTCCAAAATTTTCTTAAAGCCATATCCATACTCTATTATTTTATGTACTTTTGCAGATTATTGAGAGGTCATTATCCTTAATTAACTATTCTAAGAGTAACGACCAAAGACTACCGACTATTTACAATGGCAAAAAAGAAAAAGACTACTTCTAAAACCAAGAAAAAAAACCGCATTGTGCGTTTTTTTAAGAGTAAACAGACACATCTTGTTTTTGGTATTTTTTTAGCCCTTTTTGCTGTATTTCTTTTGGTATCATTTTTATCGTTTTTTAATACTTGGAAATCCGATCAAAGTCAATTACATCTGTTTTTAGATAGATTGGCGGAAACGAAGAACTTACTCGGTAAAATTGGGGCCAATATCAGTCATTTTTTTATCTATAAAGGTTTTGGTATTTCGGCATTTATCATTCCTTTTTTATTGTTTTTTTCTGGACTTTATATTTTGTTCAATATTTCTTTTAAAGCAATGCGTAAAGCATGGTTTTGGGGTATTGTATTTATGATTTGGCTATCTGTAGCCATTGGATTTTTTATTCCGGAAAAGGCTTTACTATCGGGCATTATCGGCTACGAACTCAATGATTATTTAAGGGATTTTATCGGCAAAACAGGTATTTTTTTAATATTGTTGTTTACTGCATTGGCATATATCATTTCTAAATTTAAGGTTACACCTGAAACTTTAAAAGCCAACCTAGACAAAAGGAAAAAAATTAAGGGATTCCGGACTAAAAAAGCGGGTATTGACGATGTTACCGACGAAGGTTATATTGCAGAGACCATTCCAGAAAAACCAAATTCCGAACTAGAACTGAATGTTGAGACCAAAGCTGAAAAAACAGTTACCAAGCAAGAAACCAAAACAGAGATTAAGGAAAAAGTAAAGGAAGAACCGTCCAAATTGGAAGTAACGCCACCTAAACATGAAGAGGTAAAGATTGAAGTTGAAAAAACGTTTGATGAAGACAAACTGGTTGAAAATCTTTCCAATAAGTTGGTTGATGATTTTGGAGAATTCGATCCTACTTTAGAACTTTCAGAATTCAAATTTCCAGGTTTAGATTTGTTAAAAGACTATGGTAACGAAAATATTCAGATAGATCAGGAGGAATTAGAGGCAAATAAAGATAGAATTGTTGACACTTTAAGTAACTATAAAATAGGTATCGCTAATATAAAGGCAACTATTGGCCCCACGGTTACTTTGTACGAAATTGTTCCTGACGCTGGTGTCAGAATCTCTAAAATCAAAAATTTAGAAGATGATATTGCCTTATCATTGGCTGCTTTGGGTATTCGTATTATAGCTCCAATTCCAGGTAAAGGTACAATCGGTATCGAAGTTCCAAATAAAAAATCGACCATAGTTTCGATGAAATCGGTGTTGTCCACACAAAAATTTCAAAATGCAAAGATGCAACTGCCGTTGGCACTAGGTAAAACTATTTCTAATGAAACGTTTGTAATTGATTTGGCAAAGATGCCGCACTTGCTAATGGCTGGTGCTACTGGCCAAGGAAAATCGGTTGGGTTAAATGCGGTATTAACTTCGCTCTTGTACAAAAAGCATCCTGCTGAGGTAAAATTTGTACTGGTTGATCCGAAAAAAGTTGAATTGACACTTTTTAATAAGATTGAACGCCATTATTTAGCAAAATTACCTGACAGTGAAGATGCCATTATTACGGATACTACAAAGGTCATACACACACTAAATTCTTTATGTATTGAAATGGATAACCGTTACGATATGTTAAAGGATGCCTATGTTAGAAATATTAAAGAATATAATGAAAAGTTTAAGGCTAGAAAATTAAATCCCGAAAACGGACACGCTTTTTTACCTTACATTGTTTTGGTTATTGATGAGTTTGCAGATCTGATTATGACTGCAGGGAAAGAAGTGGAAACTCCAATTGCCCGTTTAGCACAGTTGGCGAGAGCTGTAGGAATCCATTTGATAGTAGCAACGCAACGTCCATCAGTTAATGTAATTACGGGTATTATAAAAGCCAACTTTCCTGTAAGGGTAGCCTTTAGGGTGACATCAAAAATTGATTCAAGAACTATATTAGACGGACCAGGTGCCGATCAACTCATTGGTAAAGGTGATATGTTAATTTCTACTGGAAACGAAATTACCAGATTGCAATGTGCATTTGTAGATACACCTGAAGTAGATAGAATTACCGACTTTATAGGCTCACAACGTGCATATGCCAGTGCTCACCTCTTACCCGAATATATTGGTGAGGAGAATGGCACAGGTATTGATATAGATATGTCTGAAAGAGATGATTTGTTTGAAGATGCTGCTCATGTTATTGTAAATGCACAACAAGGTTCAGCTTCCCTGTTGCAACGGAAGTTAAAGTTGGGTTACAATAGGGCTGGTAGAATTATAGATCAGTTAGAAGCGGCAGGTATTGTCGGCAAATTTGAAGGAAGTAAAGCCAGACAAGTTCTAGTACCGGATATTTTAGCTTTAGAACAATTACTAAGAGACGAAAAAGGATTATAAATCAGTAGAAAAAAATTATCAAAATAAAGTATTAAGATGAAGAATAAATTAATAGCAGTAGTTTTAATTTTAAGTGTCTCATTAACTTTTGCCCAGAGCGATGCCAAAGCAAAAAAATTATTAGACGATGTGTCCAATAAAATGAGTGCATACGAGAATATTTATGTTCAGTTTAAGTACAACTTAGACAACGCAAAGGAAAATGTACATCAAGAAACCAGAGGTGACGTTACAATGAAAGGAGATTTATACAATGTTAATTTTCTAGGAACCAATCAATTTTTTGATGGCAAAAAAACTTATACAATTATTACCGAAGACGAAGAAGTAAACATTTCTGATGCAGAGGACAATGAAGAAGGAACGATAACTCCATCAAAATTTTTCTCATTCTATAAAAAAGGATTCAATTACAAATGGGATATTTTACAAAATATTACTGGAAGAAAAATACAGTATGTAAAATTAACACCAATTGATAGTAATTCTGATATAAAGCATATATTATTGGGCGTTGACGTTAATACAAATCATATCTATAAATTGATTGAAACAGGAAATAATGGTACGGTTACTACGCTTACGGTCTCTGATTTTAAAACCAATCAGCCCATATCAAAAACACTTTTTACTTTTGATAAGGGCAAATATGAAAGTGAAGGTTATATTATTAACGAATTGTAAAATCTAAATTGCTTAGAATTCTGTCCTTATCATGAGTATTTTTGATCGTTGCTATTCGTTGCTCTCTAGGGTATGTGGTACGTTTATCAAGTACTAGAAAGTTTCACCTGTAAAATTCCAAATTAAACTTTACTTTTGTAGGTAACTAAATACACTTAAAACGTTTTAATTGAAAATCTTAAATAGATATATACTTAAAAGTTTTTTAGTACCTTTTTTAGCAACCTTTTTTATCATCCTATTTGTACTTGTTATGCAAGTACTTTGGCTACAATTCGATAAAATTGCTGGAAAAGGTATTGGTATTGGGCATATTTTACAGTTTTTGGGCTATATAGCTCAAATGCAAGTGCCATTGGCATTACCTATTGCCATTTTACTTTCTTCTATTATGGCATTGGGTACATTGGCCGAAAATTATGAATTTGCCGCTGTAAAATCTGCTGGCATTTCTTTGCAACGTTTTATAAGGCCTTTGGTAATCCTTATGGTATTGCTAAGTGGACTGAACTTTTTATTTTTAAACTATGCTTTTCCCAGGGCAGCATTTAAGTTTAAAAATATGTTGGCCGATTTAAAAAAGACAGAACCTGCCTTAGCTTTAATACCGGGCACATTTAATTCTGAAATTCCAGGATATAGCATAAAGTTTGACGAAAAATACGGTAAGGACGATAATTTATTAAAGAATGTACTTATTTATACCGATTTGGACAAAGGTCAAGCCAATGTAAAAATAATTACAGCTAAAAGTGGTGAAATTACAACAGAAGCTGGAAGTAGGTATATGACCTTAATTCTCAAAGACGGTCATCGTCATGAAGAATTACCCGAAAAGAACAGGAATTATAAAGATGGTGCGAAACTCCCCGCAACTAAAACCGATTTTAAGGAAGCTTTGATCAATATTGATGTGTCCGATCTAAGTAATGTAGATGGTGTTGAGTACAAACAAGATAGGGAAATGTTAAGTTTAAAACAGCTTAATTATTATTCTGACTCGCTAAAAGTCCCTTATGATGATTATGTTTTAGCAAAATCAAAGGTTTTTCTGGTAAGAGCGGGAATCACGGATATGAAGAAAGACACTACAGATTTTACAGGGATAAACCCAAACATTTTAGAAAATTTTGAAGATAAAGAAAAAGGTGTGGTCATGAACAATGCTGTTGAACTTTCAAAAAATACCTTGGATGATATTGAAGGTTTTAATTCTGTCCTAAAAAATAAACAGAAGTTTTTAAATGTTTACGATACAGAATATCACAGAAGGCTGGCATTCTCTTTTGCTTGCTTGGTGTTGTTTTTTATTGGTGCACCGTTGGGTTCCATAATCCGTAAAGGAGGATTTGGTTTCCCTATGATAATGGCCATATTAATTTTTGTAATCTATTTCTTTATCTCTACTTTAGGCAGAAATATGGCTTGGTCCAGCACTTTAACAGCTCCATTGGGGGGATGGTTGGCAACGTTGATATTATTGCCTTTTGGTATATTTTTAATGGTAAGGGCCACTAAAGAAAAGGGAATTTTTAATCTAGATACATTCTTACAGCCTATTACCCGATTTTTCAAAAAACTATTTAATATCAAAGAAAAAAAAACAATTAAATAATGATTTCTACCCAACCAAATACCATACAGTTGAATACAATTAAACAAGCCATTGCAGATATTAAAAAAGGTAAAGTTATTATTGTAGTTGATGATGAAGATCGCGAAAACGAAGGTGATTTTATTGCCGCTGCCGAAATGGTTACTCCTGAGATGATCAATTTTATGTCCACCCAAGGTAGAGGATTAATTTGTGCACCCATTGTTGGTGACAGATGCGAAGCTTTAGGGTTGGACATGATGGTTCAGGACAATACAGTGTTACACCAAACTCAATTTACGGTTTCTGTTGACTTGATTGGTCATGGCTGTACTACAGGAATTTCGGTACACGATAGGGCAAAAACCATAAAAGCATTGGTTGATGATACTACCAAACCACACGATTTGGGCAGACCGGGACATATTTTCCCGTTGAGAGCCAAAAACGGTGGAGTGCTGAGAAGAACTGGTCATACCGAGGCCGCAGTAGATTTAGCAAGGTTGGCAGGTTTTAAACCCGCGGGAATACTTGTGGAAATATTAAATGAAGATGGCTCAATGGCCAGATTACCTCAGTTGATGGAAGTGGCTAAAAAATTCGATTTAAAAATAATTTCCATAGAAGATTTGGTGGCTTACCGAATGTTGCACGATTCTTTAATCGAAAAAGTTGAGGATTTTCCCTTTAAGACACGCTTTGGTGAATTCCGTTTAAGAGCTTATAAACAAACTACAAATAACCAAGTCCATTTAGCATTGACCAAAGGAAATTGGGGAGAAGATGAACCCGTATTGGTACGTGTTAATTCAACATTGATCAACAATGATATTATCAGATTATTAACCAGTAAACCTGACGACACTTTTAGCCGAATGTTTAAAATGATAAATGATGAGGGCAAAGGAGCAATTGTATTTATCAATCAAGAAAATCAATCATTTAATTTATTGAGCAGGTTAAATATGATTAAAGATTTACAGGAAGATAATAAAACAAAAGTGCCAAGAATAAAGCCTGACACGAAAGATTTTGGTATTGGAGCTCAGATTTTACATGATTTGGGCATCTCAAAATTAAGAATAATTTCTAATGATGCCCAAATTAAAAAACGTGTCGGAATTATTGGGTATGGATTGGAAATAGTTGAAAATGTAAGTTATTAGTAGAATTATCAATCCTGCAAGGTTTAGACCTACAAGGTTTTTAAAACCTTGCAGGACATCCTTGTAGGTATAATAGCTATCTATTTTAATTAATAGCTTTGTAGAACTTAGTTATGAGTTCAGAGTTGAAAAAAGTTTTCAGTTCGCAGTCTTTTGTAGAAAAAAAATATTAACGATTAACGAATGTTGATTTATGAATGCAGAATTAAAAGTTCTAAACTCGTTAATCACCACTCAGAAATCATCATTCTTTTAAATGGGTTTTTTGCGAAAAATATTATATCCCTTTTCCGTCCTTTACGGAGAAATTACAGCTGCAAGAAACACCTTTTACGATAAAGGCATTTTAAAATCTACTCAGTTTGATGTTCCTACCATCGTAGTGGGTAATTTAAGCGTTGGCGGTACAGGTAAAACACCACAAGTAGAATATTTAGCACGACTTTTACAGGATGACCACAAAGTTGCCATTTTAAGCCGAGGTTATAAACGAAGCACCAAAGGATTTATCATTGCAAGTGCAACAAGCACTGCAGATAAAATAGGGGATGAACCGCTTCAATATTTTAAGAAATTCCCAAATATAATTGTGGCTGTTGATGCCGATAGGGTCAATGGAATTAAACAACTCACAAATTTGTTGGACACACCTGATGTTATTTTATTAGACGATGCTTTTCAACATAGAAAAGTTGAAGCAGGACTTAATATTTTACTAACACCATACAACGATTTGTATGTTGATGATAAAATGTTGCCCACCGGCAATTTACGAGAAAAAGTAAGTGGGGCAGAACGGGCTCAATTAATAGTGGTTACTAAATGCCCAGCACAATTGAATGAAAAAGAACAATTTGAGGTTACCAAAAAACTAAATATAGAGAATCATCAAACCGTATTTTTTTCTAATATTAAATACGGCAATAAAATTTTGGGGAAATCAAATAGCATTGCTATTGAAAAACTTTCGGAGTATAAAATTGTTCTAGTAACGGGAATCGCCAAAACCCAGCCATTAACGGAGTTTTTAACGGCAGAGCATTTGGATTTTCAACATTTAAAATATGCAGACCATTATAGTTTTTCAGAAAAAGACTTGGCTAAAGTAGCTAAGGTTTTTGACGAAACAGAATCGGATAAAAAAATTATTCTTACCACTGAAAAAGATTATGTGAGAAGCTTTATCGATACTGCATTAGAAGTTTATTATTTGCCCATAGAGACTGGTTTCATTGACCATCAAACAGATTTTAATAAGATTGTTAAAGATTATGTGGAACAAGGTTCAAGAAACAGTTAGTTTTTTAAAAGAAAAAGGATTTTTAAAACCTGATTTTGGAATTGTATTAGGTTCTGGATTGGGCGGTTTGGTAGATAGTATTGCAGTAGAAAAAAGAATTTCGTATTCCGAAATTCCAAATTTTTCAACAACAACAACTCCAGGTCACTCTGGAAATTTAATTTATGGCACTTTATCGGGCAAAAAAGTAATTGCCATGCAAGGTAGGTTTCATTATTACGAAGGTTGGTCTATTCAAGAGGTTGTTTTTCCTATTCGTGTGTTGAAATTTTTAGGTGTTGAAAATTTGATAGTATCAAATGCCGCAGGAGGGGTAAATCCTAATTTTAAAGTAGGGGATATTATGATTATCAAAGATCATATAAATATGATGCCCAACCATCCGTTAAGGGGAGCAAATGATAAGCGTTTTGGCCCTCGGTTTGTAGATATGCACGAACCCTATAATTTAGAAATGATTGCCAAGCTCAAAGAAGTAGCCAAGAAACAAAACATTAGTTTAAAAGAAGGTGTTTATTTAGGCTTGCAAGGTCCCACTTTTGAAACACCTGCAGAATATAAAATGGTAAAATTAATGGGAGCCGATGCCGTGGGTATGAGCACCGTACCCGAAGTAATTGTTGCCAAGCATTTGAGCATTAACGTCCTCGGACTTTCTATAATTACCGATTTGGGTATTGAAGGTAAAGTAGAAGCAGTATCACATAAGGAAGTTCAGCAAGTTGCACAAAAAGCTGGGAAGATTGTTAGTGCGTTGGTTGAGGGTTTTGTGGGGATGTATTAATCTTTTGCAATTCTAAAACCAAAACCGTCATTTCGGGTAAGTATTGATTATATATTGGAGGTGAATTAGGAGGGATTGTCGTTTTACTTTTTTAGTCCAATTTTTTATGTAGTTTACTCCAGCAACAACACCTTACCACTCAACACATTTTCCAACTTCTAATTATCCCTAACTAATTTTCAATTAACTAACACATTTACAAAAACCGTTGCCAGTTCATGCGGGTTTATATAGTTAGTTCTAGTTTTTTATACTCCGAAAATTACCTTATAGTAGTCATATTGTTCAATTTTTCCATCTTCTTTAATCATGAAAAATACTTTGTCAACAATGTTTGAGGCATTCGAAAAATTGAGTAAATACCATTGGTTCTTTTTCAATTCCATTGGAAGTTTATCATAAGCATCGTTAGAATAATCATGAAACTTTAAGTCGGTTGATCCTTTTTTGGTGAATACCCATTTATAATTCTTACTTATCTCGAAAAACTTAATAATTTTTTGTGCCTTGAATACAATTTCTTTGTCTTTTTTTCCATAAGCACTTTTTATTCGATATCTTGGAAATCGATTTGTCGGTCCACAAAAAACTGATTCTCTATCAGTGTATTTTAGAGGTCTACCTTCTTTATTAAATTCAGTTACAACTATTTCAATCAAATCAAACCCATTTTGAATTGGTTTGTCTCTTTTTATTCCATCTTGAGTAATTTCATATGATGGGTCAGTACAACCACATAATATTAATAGTGTTATTAAATATAGTACTTTGTTCATAGTTCAAAGTGTACCTAACTTACAAATATACGGAATTACAAGATTTTCTTACAATCACTCAGGCAACAACACCTAACCACTCAATTTTTCAGCCAATTGTTCATTATCCCTCACCAATTTTCCATTAACCAAAACCTTTTCAAAACCAGTTGCTAATTGATGTGAATTTAAATGATCTGTAGGTACTTTGCTAACTGTTAGGTCAAAAATTATAGTATTCGCTTTTATGCCAATGGTTAAAGAGATGCATTTTTTACTTGAATAAATTAAGCTATTGAAATAGAACATATCTTGGTGGTACAAGTCCGTTTAATCTTAAATAGACAAGCATTTGTCCTCTATGGTGTGTAATATGGTCGACAAGTAATAAAAAAATTTGTCTTTTGGATCTATTTAATCCGAAATAGTCCAGTTCGTCATTTAACTTAGTTGTGTCAAATTCTTTAATTAATTTTATAGCTTCATCAAATGTTTTGTCTATGGTAGCAATCATTTCTTCTTTTGTTTTATCGGCAACCTTAAAAATAGTATCGGTTTTCCATTCCCTAGCTTCTCGCCCTCCCAATAAAGACTGGCTGTGCCAATCTACGGCAAAACCTATATGCATTAGATTTTCGGCAAAGGTCAAAGATTCTGGTGTTGCTCTAAAACCATATTGGTCTTCTGGCATCATTTCTGCCACAAGTATTAAATATTTATGCGAATTTTCCAATCGCTCTAGATAATCTTCGATAAAAACATCCTCTTGGGCCGATAATGGTGTAAGGGTAGGGCTAAGAAGTATAATTGTTGCCAGAATAAATAAATTCTTCATAGGTTTTTAAATTTTGCTTTTCTCAAGTTTATTTAGTTTTTAATCGCTACTTTATAAAAGTAATTGATTTAGTAGGCAAGGTAAAATTTATTTCTCAAAAAAGAGTATTTCTGATTGATGCGTTTTTTCGTTTTTAAAGTATTTACCTGTTAAAAGTGATGTTATCCGCAGGAGGAATTTCTAAATAAACAACTTAAATAAATCAATTTTCATTTTCAGCCCATTTCCAAGCCGTTTTAATGATGATAAGTAAAATAATCACTTCAATTGAGGCACAAATAATATAATGTGGCATTAAACTTCCTCCGCCAATAACAAATAGCATTGTTATAAAACCTGCAATAATATTTAGTATACGATTAATTTTAAAACCCAATGCTCTGGAAAAATAAATCATAAGTATGGGTATATTGGTAATAACCGCTGCAATGGCCATTGTAGATTTTACTTCCCCTATAATATCAAGTGTATTTTTATTTACCAACTCTACCATAATTGATAAAATGTCTGCAAATAATAAATTAATCAGTACGACAATCCACAAAGTGGATAATTTCACTTTTGTATTCATAGCTTTATTGTTTTTCGTTAAAAGTTAAATCCGAAATGTAGTCCGGGTTCTCCAAAAAAGAATTTTGAATGTTTATCGTCAAGTTTTTTAAAAGATTCTGGCATTTTTGTGTGGTAGGGGCGATGTGTAATCGCTATGGACGGTTCAATAAAAAAAGTTCCTTTAAACAGTTTAATATGATACCCCAATCTATAAGTATTGAATACTTGGAACCCATTATCAATTTTATCCCCGCTATTGTTAATAAAAGATTGCCAAGCGTTCATTACATGAATACCGGTATATAATCCTTTCCACCAAAAACGTTGGTAGGTCAGTGCAAATCCATATTCTCTAATATATCCCGGAAATTTTTCCTCGGGAGCATTAAACGATTTTCCGTAAGGCAGACCCAGCGGCTTGTGATATTTCCAAGTTTTAAGTTCTAAGGAAATCACATCTTTACCTGTTAATCGATAGCCAAGGTTGAGCTGTATAAAATCTGGTCTTTCATTGGAATCTAAATTCATTAACATAAAAAGGGTACTTCCGACAAAGCATTTTTTATACGCAGTTTCTGCATCATAATATTGCGAATGCAACTTTAAAGCACTAAATGAAATAAGGAAAAGGACAAGAATGATTTTTCTATTTTGCATACTTTGAATTTATACGCAAACTTATAGGTAGTTAGTACAATAAATCGTTCACTTAAGTTAATAAATATCCAATAAGAGTAAAAACTATTTTGATTTTTCTAAAAGCCTTTTTCTCATTCTACTTAACGATTGCGGTGTTAGACCAAGATAACTGGCTATTTGATATTGAGGAACTCTTTGAAGTAAATCAGGTTTCGATTGCAGTAAATTCAAATAACGTTCTTCAGGTGTAGCTATTTTAAAATTATCAAAATTAGTTTTATTTTTAGCTAATAGTTCTTCCGAAAGTACACGACATAGGGATTCGAACCTAGGAAATTTTTCAAAAATTTCCTTCTCCATTTCAGAATTGGAAACCATTAAAATTGAATCTTCAACACACGAAATAAAACAGTCTGACGGTTTTTTATTGATTTTACATTGTGGTTCAAGTGATTCGGCTTCGGTATAGAACGCAGTTGTTTTTTCAACTCCGTCAATTATGTAAAAACTCCTAATACAACCTTTTATTACAAAATAACCATAGTCTGAATACTGTCCTTTCTTTAAAAGCAATGTATCCTTTTTATATTGTTTGAATATATTTAAGTCGACAATCGCGTTCTTTTCGTCAGCAGTTAATGTTATGTATTTAGAGAGATAGTCAAAAAGTACATTCTCCATATTTTTCTATTTTTTAATGTTTTTTAGCCTGTTGGCAAATATATCCATTTAAACCAATAAAAATTATTTGGGTAATAGTACCTTGCCATTTAAGCTACTTGCCAATTGTTCATTATCCCTCACCAATTTTCCATTAACCAAAACTTTTTCAAAACCAGTTGCCAATTGGTGTGGGTTTACATAATCTGCAGGAGCTTTTATGTTTTTTGGATCAAAAATGATAATATCAGCTTTGTTGCCAATAGTTAAAGTTCCCCGATTTTTTAATTGAAGAATTTCAGCAGCATACGAGGTCATTTTTCTGACAGCTTCTTCTAGGCTAAGTAAGCTGTCTTTAACAACATAAGTTTCAATAATTTTGGCAAAAGTTCCATGTCCCCGTGGGTGATGACCCGTTTTACTGCCATCGGAACAAATTCCAACAATAGGGTCTTTTAGAAAAGTTTCTTGTAGTTCTTTATTCATTACAAAATATGCCCCAGAGGAACCTTGTGGACCTAAATCTTCAATTAAAAATTTTTCGAAAGGTTTATTTTTAGATGCAGCTGCTTCTGCTAAGGTCATTCCGGTATAAGGTGATGAGCCTAATAGAGTAGCTTCCGGACCATTGCGTAAATTCACTTTGTTTTTAATAAAGTCTTCTAATTCTTTTCTTCGGGTTTTTTTTGCGATTGCAAATTGTTGAGGTGTTTTGGACCAATCGGGAAATACAATGCCAATGCCTGTATAACTTGCCATATAAGGATACATGTCGGCTGTCAATTGAATTCCAGATTTTCTAATTTCTTTAATGGTATCTAAAATTTCAATGGCTCGGGTTGCACCTTTTCCATAAACAGATTTTAAGTGCGAAATATGAACCTTAGCATATTTTCCTTGTCTACTCAGTTCTTTAATAGATTCAATTACGGCTTCGTCATCTTCGTTACGCATGTGGCTCATAATGAGTTTACCTTCTTTGCCTACAACTTCCGATAACGCTACTAATTCACTTTCTTCGGCATATAATCCCGGGGCATATTCCAAGCCTGTGGATAATCCAAACGTATGTTTTAATCGCTCTTTTAAAATTGTTTTGAGTTTTTCTAGTTCTGTTTCCGTAATTTTTGATTTTACGCCTATACCTGCTAAATTTCGCAACGTACCATGCCCCACAAACTCTACAATATTCACACCTAAATTTTGTGTGTTAACTTGGTCTAAATAGGATTTTAAGTCCTTAACATTGGCACTTGAGCCGTCTTGACCTAATACAATTGTTGTTACACCCATTGCCAAAAAGTTCTCAAAATCAGGTGTGTTTAATGGGTTACCGTGTGCATGTAAATCTATAAATCCAGGGCTTACAAAGCTACCTTTGGCATCAATAGTTTTACCAATTTTCAACTTAGGGTTTATCAAATTTCCGATGTAGACAATACTATCACCTTTAATATAAATGTTTGATTGATATGCCTTTTTACCAGTGCCGTCAAGAATATTGCCGTTAATTATGGCTATGCCAACTGAATCGATTTTGGGTTCAACAACAGTTTCCTGTTTTTCTGATTGCGGTTCCTTTTCCATTTTTGTTTTGTCATTCTTGCATGAATAACAAGAAATCATAATAAAAATGATAAAAACTAGATGGATCGATTTATATGATTTCATTTGAATATGATTATAATTCACAATTAGTTTTTCGCGGTGCAAACCTACATGGTATACCTCCTTTGCGTAATGCTTCGGCGGTCAAGTGGAAACCATACAGGACACACTGCTTACTTTTTTTCGCCTGGACGATAAGTTCTTTTAGCTCTGGCTTCCACATCTTCACGATAATACGGCACATCTTTAAACTTAACATCTACATACCGTTGGGCTTGGTCATCAAAATGAGGGGAATTCGGGTCGCCACTTTGTCCACCAGCTAAAATGGTTTTGGCTTTTACTTTATCTCCAAATTCCACTACGGCTACAAAACTATTACCCCTTGTACCATAAATACGCTTGGTTTTTTGTTTGGAACGCATACCAAATGCGGCCAACGCTCCCCATCTTGCGGTGGTCAATCCAACTGCAATACTTGGTTTGTCATCATCAAATTTTTGGTCAATATCACCATCTAAACGTTGATATCTACTAATTTCTCCCCAAGGGGTATTCCAGGTTCCAAAATCTTTTGTCAGATGGGCAATGCTTTTTCTCAACATGTTTAACTTTTCCGATGTAGGGGATTTTGATCCCATATAAGCGACTTTTCTCATTTCATTTAATCCATTAGGGAAATTGCCTTCACGTAGATAAAATTGTGCATAAAAATGAGCTAAGGACATGGCCACACTTTCTTTAGAAACGGCAAAATCCCAATTGCGTAAAACTTCAATCGGTTCTTTTAATTCTGGGTCTTTTGGTGATGATTTATCATAGGCTTCTACCAAACCGGGAATCGAAATTTCAAACGTGGGTAGGTAAGGGTCATAAGCCATATCAATAAGTTTATCCAATGTTAAATCATTAGCCTTTTCTAATAATCTAATGGCATGTACACCTCTAAAATTCTCAAGATTCCTTGACATATAATTGGGATAATCCTCCATTTTAGGGCTATTTTCCCCAGCACTGGTAAATGGCGTAGAATTACAATTTTGAATCCAGCCATTATCAGGATTTATAACCGTAATATTTTCATCGACCGTATGCAGACCATTCCAATCTGTTTCAGGATTACTTCCATCAACAGGTTCAGTATAGTCAAATTTTGTATTCCGTTGTGGTATAAAATTTCCGTGGTAATACGCAATATTTCCACCAGCATCGGCATAGACCGTGTTGTTGGAAGAATTGGTACGCATATTCATCATTTCCCTGAATTCTTTATGGCCATTTAACTTGGTGCGTGTAAACGATTGCTCCAATGCTTTTACGGGATCCCACATAATGGCCGTTGCAACCCAATTGGAATCAATGGCGTGGGTTACAGGACCGTGATGTGTTCTGAACATGGTGAAATTTTTCTCGGTTAACGAATCGCCCATTTTATATTTTAAGGTTACATCAAGTTCTTTTACTGGACGTTGTTCTTCACCATATTTATAAGTATACCCTTTATCCGTTTTGGTGATAGCTTCTACAAATTCATCTTTTATATCGGTATATGTTGAGGTGTGCATCCATCCTGTTTTTTCATTAAATCCTTGATAGACAAAAAATTGTCCCCAAGTTACTGCACCGTAAGCATTATGGCCTTCCTCACTGACTACATGAACTTCACCACGGAAAAAGAAGGAAGTATGCGGGTTTATCAATAACATGGCATCACCAGATTTTGTATGTTTTCCAGAAATAGCAAACCCGTTAGAACCTGCGGGCTCTTCTTCTAAAAAGGGCTCTTTAGCAGTATTAAATGCAGTCATTTTAGAGGAAGGCTGTTTACCATAAAAAGCCTCTATTTTTCTGGTTGAAATACCTTCAATATCGCCACCAATAGAACCCTCGCTGAAATACATGGGCATCCATGGTTCAAAACGAGTTAGCAATTTAGGTTTTACCTCGGGATGTGAATGTAAATAATAATTAATGCCATCTGCAAAAGCATCGCACAGTTTTTTGAGCCAATCTGGACTTTTTTCATAGTTGGCAATGGCTTCCTCTTTTGTCATGTAGAGTCTTGCACGTAAATCGCTATACAGAGCGTCTTCACCTTCGACTTCTGCCAAACGCCCTATAGCCCAGATATAATTACGTTCCACACGGTTAAAATCATCTTCGCATTGTGCGTATAAAAGTCCAAAAACAGCATCAGCATCCGTTTTTCCATAAATATGTGGTACGCCAAAATCGTCACGGATAATTTCTACATTTTCAGCTTGAGCTTGCCAACGCTGTACTTCTTCTGAAACTTGTGGGGTTTGTTTACAGCTTAAAATAAGCAGCAACGCAATGATGGTTAAATTTTTCATTATTGGCTAGTGTTTGAGAGTATGATAGTAAATGTAAGCATTTTAATTAGTAATTAAGGGTTGTTTCATTAAAGGCTTACTTCTTATTTTACATAGCCAGGCCCTTTTACAACCCTCCCAGGTTTCTTACCAGTATGTTCACCATCTTTTAATACATGTGTTCCATTTACAAAAACGTGTACCATTCCTGTAGCATATTGGTGCGGTTTTTCGAAAGTGGCATGATCTTGTACTTTGTCATAATCAAAAATAGCGATATCGGCATAATTACCAGCTTTTAAACTACCGCGTTTTTTGATTTTGAGATTGGATGCTGGCAAAGAAGTTAATTTTCTGATGGCTTCTTCAAGTGAAATTAATTTTTCATCTCTAGTATATTTTCCTATAACTCTTGCAAAATTTCCATACGCACGCGGATGTGTGCTATATTTTAAGAAATCGCCCTCAGTGGCGTAAGATCCGGCATCCGAACCAAAACTCATCCAAGGTAGGGCAATTTGTTTTTTTACATTTTCTTCTGACATCATAAAGTAAACAGTACTTACGTCGCTTCCGTTTTGCACCACTAAATCCATTGCCGTTTCTTCTGGTGTAGTATTTCTCATTTTAGCAACTTCTGCCAAGGTTTTTCCTGTTAAGTAGCGTAAACTGTCATTATCAAAACCAACTAAAATCATTTTATCAGCCGAACCTGCTGCTTGCATCAGGCTTTCCCATTCAATGGCCGGTTTACGCATATCTTCTAATACTTTTTTACGAATTTTGGGGTCTTGTAGTCGCTCTGCCCATTTATCATAACCACCCTCTTGAACCCACGGAGGCATGGAGGCATCCAGACCCGTAGAACCCGCAATATAGCTGTACATGTTGGTGGTTATGGTTAATCCCGATTTTCTAGCAGAATCTATTTTGGCAACGACATCGTCAAATTTATGCCAATTATCTTTACCGCTCATTTTGAGATGGTAAATTTCCGCTCGGATGTTAGCTTCTTTGGCAATACGAAGTAGTTCGTCAATACTTTCCAATAATTTATTCCCTTCACTTCTAATATGCGAAATATAGAGTCCGTCGTATTCAGCAGCAACTTTAGAAATTTCAATCAGTTCTTCGGTAGAGGAGTAGAACGCAGGTGCATAAATTAGAGAAGAACCGATACCCATAGCACCTTCTTCCATGGCTTGCTCTACCATCATTTTCATTGAATCTAACTCAATGGCTGTTGGAGGTCTATCCTCATAACCTACTGTATTTATACGTAGTGTGGTAGCACCTATAAAGGACGCGATATTAGGCGAAACACCTTTTATGACCATTGCTTGTAATTTCTCGTTTAAAGAAATCCATTCAATAGTATTATTAACGGTATCTATTTTCTTTTGAGGGCCTATAGAACTACCCTCGCCAAAAACTTCTAGGGTAACACCCTGTTTGATATCACCGATGGATCGTCCATCTTTATTTAAAGCAGAAGCTGCCCAGCTTAACATATTTATGAATCCGGGCGAAACGACCAAACCAGTAGCGTCTATTTCTTGTTTAGCGGTTTTGTTTTCTGAGTTGCCAATAAAGTCAATAGTGTCTGCATTAATACCAACATCACCTGTGAATGCTGATTCTCCAGAGCCATCGACTATTTTACCGTTTTTAATAAGGATATCAAAATCAGGTTCTTTTGCACAACTTGTAATTAGTAAAACGGATATTAAAATTGAACCTATTTTCAACATTTTCATTTGTAAGATTGTAGTTAAAGATTTATATTTACTAAGTTACAAATATTATTGTGGCAGAAAACAGAATTCAGGTTAAAACTTATTGACTTTCCGCTATTTCTTTTAATTTTTTATTCATTTTTTCGAACCCTCTTCTGGTTTCAGTATTCAGTTTTTTCCAGAACAATGGCACTAAAATACCGCTAAATTTTTCGCTATGTTCAAAATGCGTCGAACCATCACTGTTCTCGGTTAATAGAAATTTATGCTCACCATCAAAGAAGCCTTTAATTCCTAAATGGCCCAGCCATTTGAGTTGTTTATTTTTATCAAAAATGAGAATTTTAGGTTTAAAAACCATGTCCTGTATCCTGATTTTGATGCGATTGCCCACTTTAACATCACCAGATATGGATGTTATAAATGGATTCCATTCGGGATATTTTTCAAAATCGGTAAGGATATTCCATACAACTTTAGGACTTGCGTTAATGTTGATAAAAGTTTTAATTTGCTTTGCCATAATTTAATATTTATGGTACAAAGTTAGTTTAGGATTTAACCATTGGTCTTGACAAAAATCAAGAAATCTTTTTATTTCTTATTCTGCTAAAAGTTTCTGCGGACATGCCAAGCATAGAAGCCAAGTAATGAAGTGGAACTTGGTTAAAGAGTGTTGGATTGTTTTTAAAAAGTTGATCATAGCGTTCCTCAGCACTTAATGATAAATGGCTAAATATTCTATCCTCCAGGGCAAGAAAACAACTTGCAATAAATTGTTTTTCGAGCTTTTCCCAGTCAGGCACAACTTTGTTTAAAAGATTATAATTTTCTTTTTCAATAGTATATAATTGACAATCGGTTAAGGCCAGTATGTTCCACCTGGCTCTTTGTTTAAATACAAAACTGGATAAATCCGTAATAAATTGACCTTTATTGCCGATCCATTGTGTTACCTCTTTATAATTATAATCAGAATAAACACGAACAAAACCATCATTTATAAAACTCAGTTTTTCACAATACTGACCTGATTTTACAAAATAATCCCCTTTTTTTAATTCTGTTGTAGTAAAAAAAGAGGCTACTTTAGTCACATTTTCTTTAGTAGTACCAAAATATGAGCTAATGTATTGTTGAAGTTCTGTCAATTAATTCTCAATTTATTTAAAAGTGCTAAAATAAGACAAATAAAAAAGACCATCATTTCTGATGGTCTTATATAAGGATAAAAATATAATTATCTTATTTGCCCTCGCATTAGACCTGAAGGGTGATCGGTGGAGTGAATGTTAACATAAAGATCATCATTTTTCAATTGAGTAAGCATACTTGATTCTAACTCTAAACTCTTCGTAATGCCTAATTGAGTTTCGTCCGCCAATTCAAGATTAATCAATACACCTCCGTTTACGGTAGCGTCTCCTTCATGTATATGACCTGCGGTAATAGCATCGCCTGCTTTTAAATCCATTACGGACACTTTGTAATAAACTTTATTTCCTACAATTCTAAAAATAGCTGTTCCACTATCCTCTCTATCTGTGATTGAAGGAATTTCATTGGTTGGTGATAACATTACGTTATATGCTTCAGTGACAACTTGGTCAAGTTGACCACGAACCAAGCCTGACGGATTTTCGGTGGAATGTACATTTACGTAAACATCACCACCCAATAAAGTTGCTACTTCGGTATCAGTCAATTGTAATGTGCCAGTGGCCTTATTTCCTTGAAACGAGATTGTAGTTCCGTCTACTAAGGTTATGGCTACGCCACCTGTAGAAACAGGATCTCCAGTATGGATATGAGCAGCGGTTAAATCATCAGATGATGAAAGGTTATCGACGGTAATTGAAAATTCCATAGTGTTATCATCAAATAAATTCAATAAAAACGTTCCTGTTTCATCACGATTTTCTACAATTGGAATTTCATTTTCGGTGTTTAAATCAATTTGTGCCTGTGCCCTAATTGCTGGCCCTGAATTGTCATTATCCAGACAACTGGATGTAAAACCAATTAATGCTGTACAAAATAATAATAAAAGTGCTTTTTTCATTTAGATAAGTTTAAGTTTTGCCTACTTCGGTTTTTAAGTCTTTTTTCGGCTTGTTCCGACTATAATATACTAGATGGTTAAATTGCCATAAGGTTGCGAGAAAATTTGGATTAATTTTCTTTTACAAAAAAAGTAAATATTAAGAAACTAAATTGACGCATTTAGATTTCTTTTTTGTTATAACGATAATTTTTAAAGAATAGTTTAAATAGAAACGCTTATTTATTTGCCAATCATTATCTCGTATTTTGAGGGAATTTCAACTCCGCTGAACTTATCGGTAAGCCCATAAAATATAATAACGGTCAAAAAGATACCAAAAATTAAAATGGATTTTGACTGCCCTTTAGGTGATAGACCTAAAACATTTGTTTTCATTTTTTTGCTATGCACAGAGGCAATATGCCCAAAAAAAGAAATTATGGCAAACCCGTAATAAGGAATAAAAAAGAGCATGTGCGGAAAAGTATTAAGACCAGCTGCTCCGAAATAAAAGTTAGTATCAAGTTCTAAAATGAATCGGCCGCTTAGGACAGCACCTACATGAATTATAAGAAAAATAGCCAAATAAAGTCCTGACCAAATGTGCAGTTCTTCAAATGATGTAACCGCTGTTTGTCTACTTGATTTAAACAATTTTAATCCTGATATTATTTGTACTATTACTGCAATTAATAAAATAGTTTCCGAAACAATATTCCGATAAAAAATCCGTAAGAATTCCATTATTTCAATATGCTTTTCAACACCGTAAATACTGGATAAGTGATTAAATAAATGAAGCCCTACAAAAACGGTTATAATTATTCCCGTTACATAATGTAAATTTTTAGTTTTCATTTATAAAATTCTTTTTGGTTTTAAATACCATTTTTTAAGTCCGCCCACTAAAAACAAAAGCCCTATAATTACTGCTATAACGGATTGTATAGTTTCAGAAGTAGTTGTTGTTCCGTTAACTAAGTTAAAAATTTGTTCTCCAATACCTCTAAAAAGATAAATAAAAGCAATTGTGAAAATCCCTAACTTTAAAAATGGCATTTTTTTGAATTTATTACTAGCAGAAAGTCCATAAAGCCCGAAAATAAAAAAGACAATGGCCACAAAAACGGTAAGCAGATATGGCAACGAATAATGTATTTTTGAAAGTTCATCCATTTGTTTTCCAACACCAGTTGCCTCGAATATTTTTTTTGCCCAGATCAATCCCACAATATGGGCAATAGCAATTATAATATTGAGTATACCGCCAAGTTTAAGCATCTATTTTTTGTTTTTTTAATCCAATAATGGTTAGTAATCCAATTGGAAAGAATAATATCCATTGGGGAATGAACAGACCGTAGAAAATACTGGCGATTATAAAAGGTACACAGAATAATAAATTTAGATACCCTATAAATTTTATCAACTCGGCATTGGTAGAATATTTTTTGTTAAACCCAGCTAATAGTAAAATAGATGATGTTGTAAATAATAAAATGGTTATAATATGCCATATTGCTATTAGCTCATAGCTTTTGTTTTTGTTTAATGTCGATTCCACCATTGGATCGATAAGGTCTATCTGACCGCCAATTAAATGTAAAAAGAATGTAAACAGGTTTAAAACCCCTGCAAATATCCAATATATGTTTTTCATAATCTAAAATTTTATAAATTGATTGAGTTCTTTTGATACTTCAGTGGTATAATTTTTAGATTGTTTTTTATAGCGTATCATTTCGTGATAGCCAATTAAATATTTGTAAAACAATTCTGACTTTAGTTGAGCTTCTTTTTGAGAATACCCCATTTCTTTTAGTATGCTTTTGGTATAATCTATTCTTTGATTATCAATGTCGTCAATTATAGTTTGAATGTTTTTATCTTTTAGGGCATATCTTTTCAGAAAGAAAATAAAATCTAAATGAGGTTCTTTTTTAAAGGCCAGTTCAATGAGTAGTTTAAACTTTTCTTTTCCAGATTCTACGTTATCGGTGACCTCTATTATTTGTTCAGTTTCAGTAGAAACCCAAAAAGATATAATTTCATTTAAAAAGTCCTTTTTGGTTTTAAAATGCCAGTAAAAGCTCGATTTGTTGACTTTTAATTTTGAAGCCATTTTTTCAACAACTACACCAGATATTCCATTTTCTGCAAACAGTTTAAATCCTAGGTTAATCCAATCTTGTTTTTTTGCTATTATTTTTGGCATAATTAGACGGTATCGTTTAATTATGCAAATATAGAAAAATATTTTATTAAACGGTTACGTTTAATAAAATATTATAATTTGGAAACTTTTATGGGTAAAAAAAGTGGGCACAATTTCTTTTGAAAATTTTGAAATGAGTGGTATAAAATTTTCTAACACCTCTTTAAATAGTAATGAATTGGTAATTATTAGCCAAAACATACTTTAAGGTTCTTTTGCAGTGGTTATTTATATTGGTAGCAGTTATTGAAGTTTTCCTTAAACCAAGTTACTTATCCCCATAATTTTTCAATAATGAATAAAAATTTCAAATTAAGGCCTACAAGGTTTTTAAAACTTTGCAGGTGCATACCAAGTGTAACTGAAGACTGCAACTGCCTACTAAAACTAAATCACAACTGCTCCTTTAACACTTTAATCTCATCCCGTAACTGAGCGGCAACTAAAAAGTCTAATGCTTTGGCAGCTTTTTCCATCATTTTCTGACGGTCTCTGATGCGTTTTTCAATTTCGGGTTTGGGTAGGTATTCCAAATCTTCTTCAGCGGCTTTTGTCGCGGCTGCATCATAATGGAACGAACTGATATTGCTTTTACTTAAACTATCGTCCAAACTCTTTTTAATTTGTGTTGGAGTAATATTGTGTTTTGTATTGTAGGCTATTTGTTTTTCACGTCTTCTGTTGGTTTCATCAATGGTAAATTGCATACTTTTTGTGATTTTATCAGCATACATAATGGCCTTGCCGTTTATGTTTCTTGCGGCCCTACCCACCGTTTGTGTCAAAGACCTGTTACTTCTTAAAAATCCCTCTTTATCGGCATCTAAAATAGCGACCAAAGAGACTTCGGGCAAATCCAACCCTTCACGTAATAAGTTTACGCCCACTAAAACATCAAACAATCCTTTCCGAAGATGTTGCATAATCTCTACACGCTCTAATGTATCTACATCACTGTGGATATAGCGACAACGAATATGTATTCTACTTAAATATTTGGTCAATTCCTCAGCCATACGTTTGGTCAATGTGGTAACCAAAGTCCGTTCGTCTTTTTCTACACGGATTTGAATTTCTTCTATAAGGTCGTCTATTTGATTTAAACTCGGTCTAATTTCAATTTCAGGATCTAACAATCCTGTGGGGCGAATCACTTGCTCCACAAAAACACCTTCCGATTTTTGAAGTTCGTAATCTGCTGGTGTAGCACTTACGTAAATTACTTGATTTTGTATACATTCAAATTCCTCAAATTTTAAGGGACGGTTGTCCATAGCTGCGGGCAATCTAAATCCGTATTCAACCAAATTTTCTTTTCTAGATCTGTCGCCACCGTACATGGCATGGGTTTGTGGAATGGTAACATGACTTTCGTCCACCACCATCAGATAATCATCAGGAAAATAATCCAACAAACAAAAAGGTCTTGTGCCGGGTTGTCTTCCGTCAAGATAACGCGAGTAATTTTCAATACCGCTACAATAACCCAATTCACGTATCATTTCTAGGTCAAATTCGGTTCGCTCTTTTAAGCGTTTGGCTTCAAGATGCTTTCCAATTTCTTTAAAATAATCAACCTGCTTCACCATATCTTCTTGAATTTGGTGAATGGCATTTTGCAGCACATCAGGAGAAGTCACAAATAAATTGGCAGGATAAATGGTCAGTTTGTCAAATTTTTCAATGACTTGGTTGTTGACAATATCAAAACTTTCCATTTCTTCAATTTCATCACCAAAAAAATGGACACGATACCCATAATCTCCATACGATGGAAAAATAGTTATGGTATCGCCTTTTACTTTGAATGTTCCACTTTTTACCTCAAATTCGGTTCTGGAATATAAGCTAGTAACTAATTGATGCAAAAATTTTGTACGTGCAATTTTTTGATCGACTTCAATATGAATGACATTCTTTTTAAACTCTACGGGATTTCCGATACCGTATAAACACGAAACAGAGGCTACAACTAACACATCTCTTCTTCCAGATAATAAGGATGAGGTAGTGCTTAATCGTAAACGCTCAATATCATCATTAATAGAGAGGTCTTTTTCAATGTACAATCCACTTGAGGGAATATAGGCTTCAGGTTGATAATAGTCATAATAAGAAACAAAATATTCCACAGCATTATTCGGAAAGAAATGTTTGAATTCAGAATAGAGTTGGGCTGCCAACGTTTTATTATGAGCCAACACTAAAGTTGGTCGTTGTATGTTTTCAACTACATTGGCTACGGTAAAAGTTTTTCCAGAACCTGTAACACCCAGAAGCGTTTGGTACTTTTCACCAGAAGCTATGGCTTCTGTAAGCTGTTTGATAGCTTCTGGTTGATCTCCAGTAGGTTTAAAATCTGATTTTAGTTCAAATTGCATCTTACAAAAATAATCAACAAATTTGTATCATTACTACAATTGGGTTTTTAATAAGTAAAATCTTAAAATGTTAACAATAATTAACACAAACGTAATATTGTTTAATAGTAATTTAACATTAAACCATAAATTCTGCCTTAAATTTGCGGTATATTATTTGAGTTAGTTAGTTAATAAATGGGTATCGGTTCATAAACGATGCCCATTTTTTTATAATGAGACTTTAGTTTAAGAGCATAGCGAATTATAACTAATTGGTCAAACCTGTCTGCCGACAGGCAGGTTAATCCCGCTGAAAATCGGGATCTGCTCAATTTAACTCCCAAATTTTTTTTGATTTATTATTTTAATAATCTTCAAAAGACCCAATGTATTTTTCTTATTTATTAAACGGTAGGTAAGAAGCCACGTTAGACAAATTATAATCTGGATTCATCTAATATCTAACGTCTAACATCTCATGTCTAATTTTTACAGATCCCTTTTCTTCAATAGGGCATAAGAGCAATAAATAAAGATAAAAATCCATATAGAAGTAATTACAACATCTTGCCATTGTACGGAGAAATCTTTTGATAAATCTTTTCCTACTTGTTTTGCCAAACTTTGTACCGCATTTAATCTTGTACCAGGTTCTTTAATTAAGTTGGACATCGCCTCCAAAGGAAAAAAATTCTTGATAGATTGAGCAACCTGCCAAGAAACTAATTTCCATCCCAACAAACCAAAAATAACCCATTCGGCTATAAACCAAACTAACATACCACCTATTGCAAATGCAGACCTCTTAACTAAAATACCTAAAAACAAACCAAATGAAAAGAAAGCGGTTAGTTTTAAGAAAAAAGCAAATAAATATTCTAGGTCGGAAAAAACAATTCTAAACTCGGTGAAATCAGAGTAAATATATCCTAAAATCAGAGATATTATAAAAACGAATATAGTTGAAATAGCAGCGAAAACGATTACAGTATAAAATTTTGATAGTATAAATTCTTTTTTACTGAGCCCATCAATCAAATTTTGCTTTAAGGTTTTATTGCTATACTCGTTCGCCATCATGGAAACAATAACGACTAAGAGAAAAAATTTCAAAATAGCTGCGACATAAGTATTAAAATGCCAGATATACGGAAAGTTAAAGATTCCTATTTCTGCTAAAGGGACTCCATCTCCAAAAGGAAAATTTATCATAGCAATTAATGCGATAGCAGTAAGCAAGGCGAAATAAATGATAGTCAACACCCTGCTTGCTCTATTGTGCTTTAATTTATGGAATTCTATATTTAACAGTCGTAACATATTTTGGATGCGTTATAGGTTAGTTGTTGTTGGTAAGGGTTAAAAATTGTTGTTCCAGACTTGGCATTCTTTTGACTAAATGCGATAAGATAATTCCATTTTTGAACAAATATGCGTTTATTTCTGAAGCGGACAATTCACTTTCCAACATGGCGATAAACTTACCGTCTTCTTCTTTAACATCAGAAATGGCAGGGTGTTGCTCAAGCAGTTTTGTAATTTTTTCAGGATTTGCCTCGGTATTCAATTCAAAATAACCATTTGTGGCAGTAATGCCATCAACAGCTCCAGAATATAATTTTACTCCATTTCTGATAACGACTACATGCGAACATACTTTTTCAACTTCGTCCAATAAATGTGATGCTAATAAAATAGTTGTGCCGTTGCTGGCTATCTCTTTAATTATTTTTCTAATTTCGTGAATTCCCTGAGGGTCCAATCCATTGGTAGGTTCGTCTAAAATCAAAATCTCAGGATCGTTCAGTAGGGCAGAGGCAATGGCTAAGCGTTGCTTCATCCCTAAAGAATAGGTTTTAAACTTGCTATCCCTACGTTCAAATAAATTTACAATTTTTAGCTTTTCATCAATTTTATCATAAGAAACACCTTTTATCTTACAAATAAGCTTCAGATTTTGAACGGCCGTCATGTATGGATAAAAATTGGGACGCTCAATAATAGCACCCACTCTTTTTAAAGCCTCGTGTGTAGAAACATTCCCATCAAACCAAGAGAAATCTCCAGAGGTTTTATTTACAACATTTAAAATTATGCCTAAAGTAGTTGATTTTCCGCTTCCATTTGGACCTAAAATTCCATAAACATTACCTTTTTCAATATCAAAAGATAAGTTGTTTACAGCGTGCACGCTTCCAAATTTTTTATCTAAATTTTTAAGGGATAAGATGGTTTCCAAGATTGTGATTGTTTGGTTATAATAAATAAGACGAACGAAATTTAATTTCGTAACATAGTAATAGAAATAATTATGAAAATGAATTTTTTATTGAGTAAAATCCTATGTTTGGAAGAAAAGTATTGACAACTATAGGGAAAAAATTTTTTAATTCATCAACTCATCAAAATTATCAAAGTCAAAATCATCAAAATTTTCTAAAGTGTTATAGTCATCATTGTTATCATCAGATATATCTTCACTAATAAATTCTTTTTCTGGTGCTTCGCTAGGAACTAAACCTACAGAAAGCAGCAAACTTGGCAGCTCAATTTGATGTGTATTTTCTTCAACACTAATAAGTTCAACAAAGAATGTCCACATGGAGAAGAAGTCATAAACATAAATAAGTTTATTTTTATCTTCAGTAAGAATATCCCTAAGTATAAAGCCCTGCATAGAAATATTGGCTTCAGATTCCGACATATCAAATAGGGGTATTTCTTCTCCTTGATTCCAATCCTCATCCGTCAGGTAAAAAGCCGCCATTTCTGTACCGTCAAAACCAAAGGCATTGGTAATGGCATTGTGCAGGTCTTCTAGAGAATCATTAAAGCCAATGGCAATATCTCTAAAAACATCCTCTTCCGTATCTAATACCAATCTAATTTTATATATCATAAGTATTGTCAAATTAATTCTCGTAGGTCTTTTTTAAGAACCTTTAAAAACCTCTCCTTGGGAGAGGTCAGAATTACTGAAAGTAATTCTGGGTGAGGCAAAAAAAAATAAAATATTGAAGCAACGTATAATTTCATCCACTTAAATATCAATCAATCTAAGTGTTTTTTTGGCCTCAGCTAAGTATTTTATTTTTTGCAAAGTTAGGTATTTACTGGAAATAAATGATAAAGTTTTTAGTACTTTTGACATCATTAATTTAAAAATATGGATAAATCAACTTTACTAGAAAAGTTAAATGGTCGCACAAAAAATACCTTAATGGAAACATTAAATATTGTTTATACAGATATTGGAGAAGATTATTTAGTGGCTACAATGCCAGTGAATGTTAAAGTACATCAACCAGCGGGATTATTGCACGGTGGGGCATCGGTTGCCTTGGCAGAAAGTGTGGGCAGTACGGCGGCTCATTTTTCCATTGATACGGAAAAACAAGAGATACGAGGTCTGGAAATTACAGCAAACCATATTAGAGGCGTTAGAGAAGGTTTGGTTACCGCCACCGCAAAACCAGTTCATAAAGGAAGGACAACTCAATTGTGGGAAATTAGAATAGTTGATAAACAAGAAAAGTTAATTTCTATTTGTAAACTAACCGTAATAGTATTGGATAGAAAATAGGTAATGATGCTGAAAAAAATCAAGAAGATTTTTAAAATTACCGGAATTATTATCGCAGTTCTTCTTATTGGTTTATTGATTGCCGCTCATATTTTTTTTAAGCCTGCATCTGATAAAAAAAGCATTGAAGAATTAACTACCGATTATTTACAGCCAAAAATAATTTATAATAGTTATAAAGGTTTTGAATATCGTGTGGTTGCAATGCAAAAGGAAATAGATACTACAAAATCTACTTTGGTTTTTATACATGGCTCTCCTGGAAGTTTTTTAGATTATAAAAGATATTTAAAAGACAGTATTTTAAATACCAAAGCCAATATATTAAGTTACGATAGAGTAGGGTATGGAACAAAAAATACAGGTAACGTACAGGGTTCTATTGATTTTGAAATGGGTGTTTTGCATAATGTTATTAAAGACATTCCTACCGAAAAAATAATATTAATTGGATATTCCTACGGAGGATCGATTATTTTGGCTTCCCCTAAAACTTATAAATACAAAGTTTCTTTGGCCAGTGCGGTAAAAGCCGATTTGGAACCTATGTTTTGGGCAATGAAAATTTATGATTGGAAATTAACACGATGGCTTTTACCGAAGAAAGTCCAAGCCGCTGCTAAAGAAAAATATTCACATTTGAAGGATTTACCTAAATTTTATAATAAATGGAGCGATAGTCCATCGCCAATTATTAATATTCATGGAGATAAAGATTGGATAGTACCTTATCAAAATTCAATATTTTTACAAAATAAAATCGATGCTGACAAATTCAATATGATAACTATTAAAGATGGTGGACATGAACTTATTTGGTCTGATTTTGAGTTGATAAAAAGCGAAATTTTAAAAACATTAAAATAATTATGGATGTAAAGAGTACTTTGGTTAATGTTTTTGAGAAGGCCGATAAAGCTTTTGAGAATGAATTGCCCTTTGTTGTATATAGACATCCTGAAAGTAATTTGGTAAAGGGAGTTTTTCAAAAAAATAAAAGCCTTTTTTATGCCAAAAATTATACTGAATCCGGATTTGTATTTGCCCCTTTTGACAATGCGGAACCTGCTATTTTATTCCCACTCGAAGATTCAACCCTAATTGATTCTGAATTTTCTGAAAATAGTATTGAAGGTGAAAATAATGCTGTTTCCGAATCAAATTCAGAAATTTCCAAAGCTAAGCATATAGATTTAGTAAAAGAAGGAATCGAATTCTTGCACAATAATGATTTTAAAAAAGTTGTTCTTTCTAGAAAAGAGAGTGTAAGGGTAGAAGAGTTTAAAGTTATTAATACCTTTAAAAAATTACTTTCAAACTATAAAAATGCTTTTGTGTATTGCTGGTTTCATCCTAAAGTTGGTCTTTGGTTAGGTGCTACACCAGAAACCTTATTGAAAGTAAAAGGAAATACATTCTCTACAATGGCATTGGCCGCAACTCAAGTTTATGAAAAAAATAAAGATGTACAATGGAAATTTAAAGAAGTTCAAGAACAACAATATGTAACCGATTTTATTTTAGAGCAGCTCAATATAAATGTTGAGGTATCTAAACCATACACCATAAAGGCTGGAAATTTACTACATCTTCGCACCGACATTTCAGGAACTTTAACACAACAGCTTCCCTTAAAAAAAATTATAAATTTATTACACCCTACACCTGCAGTTTGTGGTGTTCCTAAACAAGCATCCAAGGAATTTATTTTACAAAGCGAAAATTATAGTCGCCAATTTTACACTGGTTTTTTAGGGGAATTAAATCTTAACAATACGTCAAATTTATTTGTAAACTTACGGTGTATGCAAGTTTTAAAAAATACTATAGAAATTCATATTGGAGGTGGTATAACAAAAGAAAGCAATCCGCAAAGTGAATGGGAAGAAACAGTTGCCAAAAGTAAAGTGATTAGAAAGGTATTGTGATTCTTAATTTTAATAAGTCAGTTAGTATTAGCCATTAATGCAAAAAATCCCGGAGAAATCTGGGATTTTTTTGGTTATAAGGATCTTGTCTATGAATAGTTGCGTTTATTAACATTTAGCTTTGCAAACATACACCAAACTGAAAATCCGCATGAATTTTTAGTAGTAGGTGAATATTAGCAATGAATTATACACGTCTTAAGTTAGGAATAGTTATTCTTCTTCGGCGGATTTATAATTAATAATTCGGTATATAAACCTGTCTTTTTTGCCAATTTGTGAAAAGTACGTTTTGTCTTTAGTAAGAGCAAAAACATAATATTTTTTTCCAGATTTTGAGATATAAAGCGTCCTTTCTCCATTATTTTCTTCACTAATTTCATTTATGTCATACGTTTCGAAAGTTTCATTTTCTTCACCGTAAAATATAACTTTTTTTGAATAGACTAGAATGGTGCCTAAGGATTTAGTTTTCCCTTTTTTAATATACTTCTGGTTTTTAATGTCCAATTCGGATTTTGAGATTTCATCATATCTTAGAAGAAGTTTCTTTTCTTGACTAAAAATCTTTAA
The DNA here is from genome assembly GCF_034296135.1 of Aureibaculum koreense. Taxonomy (NCBI): domain Bacteria; kingdom Pseudomonadati; phylum Bacteroidota; class Flavobacteriia; order Flavobacteriales; family Flavobacteriaceae; genus Aureibaculum; species Aureibaculum koreense. The sequence goes on along the minus strand of NZ_JAXKVV010000016.1, from coordinate 14,938 downwards.
AGAGAATAGGGTTAAAAGAAGAAATACTAAGCTAAGTTTTATCATAGTTCTCAAATTATTTCTAACAAGCAAATATACCGAATTCGGTATATTTGCTTTATATGTTTATTTAATGAATTTGGCTTTAAACCTTATAAATTAAATTTTAATCCCAACATCGCCGTTCTGCCCATATTATAAATGCCCTCACTTTTTAAACGTGATAAATGTGAAATATATTCCGTATTTAGGGCATTGTTAAGGGTAAAACTAAGGTTAAATTTGGTGTTGTTGAGGTTAAAATCTCCACCCATCCCTAAATGTAATAATTGATAACCATCGGATTTGGTTTCAAACTGTCCAATATTATTTTGATCAAATACACTTTCCAGTTTTATTGAAGCATAGCCGTTGGCTAACCAATTTTTTATATTAAACTCACCACGTAAGGTATTATTAAACTGGTTTGCGGGTATTAATGGTAAATAATCGCCATTGTCTTGTTTGCCAATAACCATTTCAAAACTACTTTCTAAATGCAGCCAATCCAAAGGGTGTGGGTGTAAATGGAAACCAAATTCACTACCGTATAACTTAGAGTTGTCCTGTACATAAGTATAAGCTTCAACATCATCAATAGTTGTTCCGGTTGGTGTAAGAAAAATATAATCTTTAACCACGTTTAAAAATCCATTTGCAAAAAACTCGATGTGATCATTATAATATTCTAAGGATAAATCGATTTGATAGTTTTGTTCGTTTTTTAAATCGGAATTCCCAATTTCAAATCTATTGGTGCCATGATGTACTCCATTTGAGGTCAACTCTGCCAAATTAGGAGCACGAAAGCCTGTTGCCAAATTTAATCGTGTTTCCACTTTTTTAAACAACGTAGTTTTGTATCCTAATGAAGCGGTAAAACTTCTATATGAATTGTCAATGGCTTCAAAGGCATGTTCATGCTCTTCGTCTTCATGTTCGTCATCCTCATCTTCATGCTCTTCATCATGAGTTACAAAATGATCTTCGGTACTTATGTTTCGTGTATCAAAACGTATTCCGGCTTGCAAGAAGTGAGTATCCCATTTGATATTTACTGTAGCAAAAGCACCAAAATCATTAACATTGGCGTTTGGTATCAACAATTCCTCACCAAAATTGGTATTCTTTTGTGTTAAACCTTGTACACCCAAAATACTTTCAAACTTGCCTAAAGTGGGTAGATGATACTGTGCATCATAAGTAAACGTTTTCAATTTCATGTGTAACGATGCCTCATTGTGTTCATCTTCATGATGTTCTTCCTCTTCTTCATGATCTTCTTCATGTTCATGGTGTTCTTCAAATTCCCTTCTATTGTTAGCTGTATAACCTAAGTGAATATCTAAATTAGAATCGTTAAAATAAATATGGTTGTGGGAGCTTACAATATAATTATCGATTCGCTGATATGGATTTTGTGGTGTAATATGTGTATTTTGAGCACCAATTTCTTCCGATATTCCTATTGTTGAAGTTGTTAGATTGAAGCGGTTGTCTGAACTAAAATTTTTCAACTCAAAACCAAAACCAGCTTTTGCATCAAACTCGTTAAAGCGGGAATTTGTAACTCGTTCTCCATCTGGAATTTTATAGTCATGATGCGAATTATACCCCATAGATGCTATAAATTTTATATTTTCCGCTGAAGATTTTAGTGTAAAAGAAGTATTGCTACCTATTGTATTTGTAAAATATTTTTGGTTAATAGTCGCTTTGGTAGTATTTGCATTGGCAAATTTTTCAGGATTAAAATAAAGTACACCGCCCAAAGCATCGGACCCATATAATAATGATGCAGGACCTTTAATGACTTCGACACTTTCAACACCATTGTCATTTAGACCAAGTCCATGTTCACTACCAAATTGCTGATTTTCCAATCTAACACCTTGAGAATACACCAGCACCCTATTACCACTTAAGCCTCTAATAACTGGCTTGCCAATACCAATACCCGTTGAAATTTGAGAAACGCCAGCAATATTGGAAATTCCTTCCACTAAAGAAGCCGCTCCAGAACGTTGCAACTGTTGGATGGTTTTGTGTTCCACTTTCATTACATTTTCACTTTGTAATTTATTGAATGGTGTGGATAGTATCACTTCATCCATTTTAAAAACAGATTCTTCTAAAACTACGTTTAAAACCGTTTCCTTTTCTTCAATTTTTAACGTTTCTGATTTAGTGTTAAATCCTATATAACTAAAAACAATGGTTACGCTACCTTTTGGTAAATTTTTAAAAAAATAGTTGCCATCAATATCAGTTATGGTACCCTTGTGTAATTCAGGAGCATAAATTTCAGCTCCAATTAGCGGTTGATTGTTGATGTCGGTAATTTTCCCCGAGAGGGTATTTTGGGCATGTAAAAAAAGGCCACACCATACCATAAGTATAGAAATATAAATTTTCATTATTATAAATTTTTATTGTTTATTAATATGTTGGTAAATAGCTAATTAAACAATAAAACAGGGTGGTGCTCTTGAAGATTTTGAGCTTTGAAATGAGGAATGATATGTTTGATTGTAAGAATCAAAAAGTTGAAAATAAACTGTTGGCTCTATAATGGTAAAGCCATTATTAAAATCAAACGAATTGTAAGTAATTTTTAAATGATAGAAATGACAATCAATTTCTTCTTTATGGAAATGTTTTTCGTTTTCGGCATTACAATAGTTATGTTCATGGCTTTCGAAAGCATGCAGTGTTTGCAACGCAAATGGCAAAAGCACAATAGCTGTAACGAGTGTGGACAGGACGCTATGTAAAACCTTATTTTTCACTTGCACAAATATACAAAATCTTATCAGGTCTTTAGCTTCTTTAAGGCACCTTTAAATAACTTTACAAAAAGTAATGCTAGTGCCCCAATTAATAATCCAAAAACAAATTCTTTTAGTATTGATGGTAAAGCAGATAACATATCTTCTGAAATATGATGGAGAAAATCAATATAATGTACAAATATCCCTCCTGCTACTAGCAATAGAGCTACGGTTCCAATAACTGATAATGCCCTAATTACCTGAGGTAATGCTTTTATTAAAAAAGTGCCTAAATAATAGGATATATTTTTTTTGTCTTTGCTTAATTTTATCAATCTAAAACCTAGATCATCCATCCTTACTATTAACGCTACTATACCGTAAACACCTACAGTTGCTATAATGGCAACAAAAGAAACTACCATTATTTGGGTGAGTAAAGGTTGATCTAGTACGGTACCTAATGCGATGATTACAATTTCGATTGATAAAATAAAATCAGTTATAATTGCCGATTTTATTTTTGTTTTTTCGAGTGCTAAAATTTCCTGTTCGGTTAATTTTTTGGCTTTAATTTCTGCGGTTTCCGTGTGGTGCGGTACAAAATATTCGTATATTTTTTCAGCTCCTTCGTAAGCTAAGTAAACACCACCTAAAACTAATATTAAAGTTACGGCCCAAGGTAAAAATGCACTTAATAAAAAAGCAATAGGCAAAATAATTAACTTATTAATAAAAGACCCTTTTGTAATTGCCCATAACACAGGAATCTCTCTTGATGATACAAATCCTGATGCTTTTTCTGCATTTACAGCCAAATCATCACCTAAAATGCCAGCGGTTTTTTTTGTGGCAACTTTGCCCATTACCGCTACGTCGTCCATTAAGGCGGCAATATCATCTAGTAAAGCAAAAAATCCTGATGCCATATAAAAAAAATTGATTAACGAACAACTATTAACGTTCCGAAATTTCGGGATTGATTTTTGAATCTATTATTTCAATATTTCGTTAATAGTTATTCATTTTTACCTGTTTCTCGTCTTTCGTACCTCCAACTTTGACCGCTGTTCCTTTTTGTTTAAAATCGGAACCCTTAAAATGGGCTGTAAATGAATAAGAATTTTCTTTAATTCCTGTTATTTTAACTATAAAGGGTGTACTATCCAACTGTGTTTTTGGATTTAGTTTTAATAATTCATACTCAAAGTTTGAAGTCCATTTAACTGCAAAAGTATCTTTTACGTTATTATAGGTTTCTATTTGAATAGAATCGTTTCTATAAGCGATAGAATTGATGTCAGATTCGTCCAAATGAGTTTTAAAAGTTCCCGTTTTAAACTGATCGATATTCCCTTGCTTACCGCAAGAATAAAACAGAAATAAACTGACTATGACTATGAAATATCGCATTAAATTCCTGTGTAATTAGACGGGGTAATCGCTTTCAGTTCTTTTTTTATTGAATCGTTAACTTCCAAACTGTCAATAAAGTCAGCCATCGATTTTTGGTTTATTACAGCGTTAGTTCGTGTAAGCCCTTTTAAGGCTTCATAAGGATTTGGGTAATTCTCCCTTCTTAAAATAGTTTGAATAGCCTCGGCAACGACGGCCCAATTGTCTTCTAAATCTTCTTCAAATTTTTCTTCGTTCAATAATAACTTATTCAATCCTTTTAAAGTGGAAGAAAAGCCAATTAGTGTATGTGCGAAAGGCACACCCACATTACGCAACACGGTTGAATCCGTCAAATCGCGTTGTAATCTTGAAATAGGCAGTTTGGCTGATAAATGCTCAAAAATGGCATTGGCCAAACCTAAATTTCCTTCTGAATTTTCAAAATCAATAGGGTTGACTTTATGAGGCATGGCTGAAGAACCGACTTCGCCCGCTTTTATTTTTTGTTTAAAATAATTCATAGAAATGTAGGTCCAAATATCCCTATCTAAATCTATGATTATCGTATTAATCCGTTTTAAAGCATCAAAAATTCCCGCTAAATGGTCGTAATGTTCAATTTGCGTAGTAGGGAAGGAGTGATGTAATCCTAATATTTTTTCTACAAAATTACTTCCGAACTCTTTCCAATCCAAATTGGGGTAAGCCACTTTGTGAGCATTAAAATTGCCTGTAGCTCCACCAAATTTCGCTGCGTAAGGTATATTTTGCAATTGGTGCACCTGCTGTTCTATACGTTCCACAAAAACCATAATTTCTTTACCCAAACGCGTTGGCGAAGCAGGCTGTCCGTGGGTACGTGCCAACATGGAAATATCTGCCCAATCATCTGCCAAAGCCCTTAATTTCTGAACTAGTTTTGCCAGTTCTGGATAATAAGTAACATCAAAAGCTTCATTAATTGAGAGTGGAATTGCAGTATTGTTAATATCTTGGGAAGTTAATCCAAAGTGAATAAATTCCTTGAATTTTTGTAAGCCTAAATCATCAAACTTTTCTTTTATAAAATATTCAACAGCCTTGACATCATGGTTAGTCACCTTTTCAATATCCTTGATTTTTTGAGCATCTTTAGCAGAAAAATCATTATAAATATTACGTAATTTATCGTTGGTATTTTTATCGTAATCCTCCAATTGTGGCAAAGGGATTTCCGATAAGGCTATAAAATATTCAATTTCTACCTTAACACGATATTTTATTAACGCTTCTTCTGAAAAAAAAGGAGCTAAAGTTGAAGTTTTATTACGGTACCTGCCATCTACAGGTGAAATGGCATTTAATTCGTTCAGGTTCATTCAGTCTAAATTAGACCGTAAAAATAAATGAAAACCGATGAACAGAAAAGTAATTACAGAGTTTTCTAAGCCATACTGGTTTTTTCGATCATTTCCAGTACTTTTTTAGCTTTTGAGGCATAACTCGCACTTTCATTTGAAATGTTTTTATCAATAATTAGTTTCATTTCGTAATGAATCCAGCCAATTTTGTTACCAATATGGTATAGTGCATCCATGGCGTTGGTTTTAATTGACGCCTTATAATCATTCAATAACCAATCAAAACAAGTTTCTATTATTTCTGATAGTTGATCGTAAGTTAAGATCAATTTAATTGGTGAATCAAACTTAGACGTATATTCTTGAGCAATGAAATCACATATTTTTGATAATGATTTAATTGCATTTTCATCTTTAACTCTGGAGATATTCTTTGTGAAATAAGATAGATTGTAAGCAATCCAATCTAGACGTTGTTCTACTACCAGTTCTAAAGTAGCAATGGCTTTTAAAGAAATATCATTATCATAATCAAATGAAATTTCAACCAATGATTCAAATAAAGATTGATCCGTAAGAATAAGTTTTGACAGTTTCTTAAGACTCTCTCTGTTGGTGTTTGGAATTGTGTTTAGCTCTTTTATTAAAGAATACTTATTCATATTTTTTACTGCGTTCATAAACTACATTAAGTATTGAAAAATATTTTTTCCCCACATTTTGGATGTATTTTAACAGAAAAAACAAGAAAATATTATAATAATTAACTTTTTTTTTGTATAGAGGGTTTTTAATTTCTTTAAAACCCCTATAATTTATAATGGATTTTATCGTTTAATTAGTGATACAAATAAATTTTGGAACATTATTTGTATCACAAAATAAAATTACGGATTTATGAAAAAAATAAAACTACCCTCTATTCTATTGATAGTAGCAATTTTGAGCTCTCATTTATCGTTCTCGCAAAATGATATTAATCAGTTAGATGAAAATGGTGAGAGACATGGTGTTTGGAAAAAATATTACAGCAACGACAGAATTCGTTATCAGGGTACTTTTGAACACGGTAAGGAAGTGGGTACTTTTAAATATTATTCTGCCGCACAATCAGACTACCCTAATGTTATCAAAGAATATAAAAATGCAGGGGGCATAGCTGATGTCCGCTTTTATAATGATAACGGATTGCTATTAAGTAGCGGAAAAATGGACGGTAAAAATAGAGTGGGAAAATGGCAGTTTTATCATGAAGATGGCAAAACCATGATGTCTGAAGAAAATTATGTTGATGGTAAATTAGATGGTGATTATAAAACTTTTTATAATACAGGAAAACCAACCGAGGTAGGGTATTATAAAAATGGAAAACTGGACAGTGTTTACAGAAAGTACTCCATAAAAGGACATCTGTATCAGCACTTTCATTATAAAAATGGTTTGCTAAACGGGAAAGCAGTTTATTACAACAGAAAAACTGGAGAACTTACCACAAAAGGAGAATTTAAGGATGACAAAAAAGTTGGTACATGGGAGAATTACTTGGATGGTGAATTAGTTAGTACGGAACAACCTAATAAAAAGAAAGAGCGTCCTAAAAAGCAAGTAAAAAACTAATAGGAACTTAAAAGAAAAAGGCTTGATTACATCAGTAACCAAGCCTTTTAAAAACTAACCAACCAAACTATTATTTAATTTAAAGGAGGTAATATCACTTTATCTATAACGTGAATAACTCCGTTAGAAGCTTGTACGTCAACCGCAACTATATTACTTACTCTGTCATTGGCATCGGTAAGTGTTGCACCTCCAGTAACGTTTGCTGTTATATCTCCACCCAGTGTTCCGACCGTCATATTATCACTCAAAGATGTCGATAAAACATTAGCTCCGCCAACTACATGGTGATTTAAAGTAGCTGTTAAAGTTTCCTTATCAATATCATCCAATCCAGAAGCTTCTAGTTCCGTTAATAAACTGCCAAAAGCATCATTTGTTGGAGCAAAAGCAGTAAAAGGTGCAGGGTCTGTACCATTTTGAGTAGATAAAATTGAAACAAAATCAGGTTGGTCCGCTCTTGTTAGAGCAGCAACCAAAGTAGAAAAATTAGGATCAGCAGTAGCAAAGGTTACAATAGTTGGCAAACCAATTACAGCATCTACTAAATGGACTACACCATTTTCTAAAATGTTATCTGCTCCAGTTACTTTGGCACCACCGTTCAAAGTTACACCGCCTTCAGTATTGACATGCATATTTAAATTTATAGAACCTGGAGAAGCTGTTGAAAGTGTTTCAACGTAACCAGTTGTTAAATCCGTAGATTTCACATTACCACTTACTACATGGTTTAGTAAAATTTGCGATAATATATCACTTGGTACCGCATCAATATTAGCGAACCCATTTGCCGAAAGGAATGCCGTAAAAGCGGCATCGTTTGGTGCAAATACAGTAAATGGACCTGTTCCGTCCAATACTGTTGTCAAACCGCCATCTGCTTTGGTCAAAGCCTCAAGTAGAAGACCATAATTGGCCTCATTTGCTTTTACAAAATCCGTAATGGTTTTAATTTCTTGTTGTTTTGGATCATCGTCGTTATCGCATGATGTAAACGAAAATGCAATAAACATGATAAATAACCCAGTCATTAATTTTGATAGTTTTTTCATTGTTATGTGTTTTTATGTTTTATGTTGGGACAAACATACAAATTAAATTTTAAAATGTTTAATCTTTTTTGTTAAAAGTTAAACAAAATGTTGACTTTAACGTTTTGTTAGTATATTCATCTATCTTTTTTTACACTATTAAACTATAAAACGCGTATTTTTTATCTGCTTTCCTATGCCTATCTTTGCACCGTTATAAAACATAATAATGAAAAGAGTAGTAGTAGGACTTTCTGGAGGTGTTGACTCTAGCGTTGCGGCTTATTTATTAAAAAAGCAAGGTTATGAAGTTATTGGTCTATTTATGAAAAATTGGCATGACGACTCTGTTACCATTTCTAATGAATGTCCTTGGTTAGAAGACAGTAACGATGCTATGCTTGTGGCAGAAAAACTGGGAATACCCTTCCAAGTTGTTGATTTGAGCGAGGAATATAAGGAACGTATCGTCGATTATATGTTTAAGGAATATGAATTGGGCAGAACACCAAACCCAGATGTACTTTGTAATAGAGAGATAAAATTTGATGTCTTTCTAAAAATCGCTTTGGAATTAGGTGCTGATTTTGTGGCAACGGGTCATTATTGTCGAAAAGGTGTAATCAACAAAGATGGTAAAGAAATTTATCAATTGTTGGCAGGTAAGGACGCTAACAAAGATCAATCTTATTTTTTATGTCAATTATCTCAAGAACAATTAGCAACAACGCTTTTCCCTATTGGTGAATTGACGAAGCCTGAAGTAAGGCAAATTGCTACAGACTTAGATTTAATCACCGCAGAAAAGAAGGATTCGCAAGGACTATGTTTTATTGGTAAAGTGCGTTTACCAGAATTTTTGCAACAAAAATTAGAGCCTAAAGAAGGTGTTATTGTTCAAATCGCCAATGATTCTGAAATCTATACCAAATCACAGATTAAATTTGAAACTAAAGAAGAAGAATTGGCTTTTAAAGCTGAGAAATACCAATATAATTTGAAGGATGGTAAAGTGGTTGGTAAACATCAAGGGGCACATTATTTTACAAAAGGACAACGAAAAGGATTAGCTGTTGGCGGAACTAAAGAGCCACTTTTTGTTATAGAAACCGATGTTAAAGAAAATATTATTTATACTGGAGAAGGTAAAAACCATAAAGGACTTTACAGAAGTGTACTTTTTGTAACTAATGGTGAAATTCATTGGATTCGAGAAGACTTAGCCTTGGCAAATGATGGACAAATGCAAGTTAAAGCGAGAATACGATATAGACAATCTCTAGAAAGTGCGACTTTACATAAAGTAAAAGACGGACTGTATGTAGAATTTGAAAATCAGCAATCCGCCATTACCGAAGGGCAGTTTGTGGCGTGGTATCAAGATGAGGAATTGTTAGGGTCGGGAGTAATATCTTAATTGACAAGTCATGTTTTTAAAAAATAAAATCACACAACTTTTTAACATTAAATATCCATTGATTCAAGCGGGTATGGTGTGGGCCAGTGGTTGGCGTTTGGCATCTGCGGTCAGTAATGTCGGTGGATTGGGCTTGATTGGTGCAGGATCTATGTATCCTGAAGTGCTTAAAGAACATATTCAAAAATGCAAAAAGGCAACGGATAAACCTTTTGGAGTAAATGTCCCTATGTTATATCCAGATTTGGAAAAGTTATTTCAAATTATTATTGAGGAAGAGGTAAAAATTGTTTTTACTTCGGCCGGAAATCCTAAAACCTATACTTCATTTTTAAAAGAGAGAGGAATAACGGTTGTACATGTAGTAAGCTCGGTAAAATTTGCTTTAAAAGCACAAGAGGCGGGTGTTGATGCGGTTGTTGCCGAGGGTTTTGAGGCTGGCGGCCATAATGGTCGTGATGAAACGACTACGTTTACATTAATTCCCATGGTGAAAGAGAAAATTAATATTCCATTAATTGCCGCAGGAGGAATTGCAACGGGACGCGGAATGTTGGCAGCTATGGTTTTAGGTGCTGACGGTGTTCAAATAGGCAGCCGATTTGTGGCAAGTAATGAGGCATCATCACATATAAACTTTAAGCAAAAAGTAGTGGAAGCCAAAGAAGGCGACACACAACTGACCTTAAAGGAACTAGCTCCAGTTCGTTTATTAAAAAATAAATTTTATGAGGACGTTCAAGAGTTGTACAAGAAAAACCCAACTGTTGATGAATTAAAAGATTTACTAGGACGTGCTAGGGCTAAAAAAGGAATGTTTGAAGGTGATTTGGACGAGGGCGAATTGGAAATAGGCCAAATAGCAGGACTAATTCACGATATAAAACCCGCCGCAGAAATAGTAAAAGAAATTATAGCTGATTTTGAGAAAGCGAGAATAGAACTTACCTCAGGCTTCAAATCATAAAAAATAATTTATTTATAAGCAGAATTATCTAACCCTTCCTTGACATTAAAATATAGAATTCTCCCCTAGAGGGGGAGATGTCGAAGGCAGAGGGGGCTTACTTAGGTATATCAATAAAATAAACCTTCCTTGACTTATTGTTCAAATGATTCTCTCGCAACCAAGGATTTAAAATCTTTAATTCCCTGTAAGTTGTGTTATTATCTTTTGCAAATTGAGCAATATTGGCAATCGGTGTATCTACTTTTACAGTAGTATATTCGGGATAGGTATATAAATCGGACTCTTCAAATTGAAATCCATATTTTTCAGGATCACTTAAAATATACTTAGCTGCTAAAATTCGAGGTAAATAACGTTCCGTATTTTCACCAGAAAGTAAATCGTAATAACTATCGACCATTTGTTCCCTCAAATATTTACTGATATTGCCTTTACCGGAGTGATAGGCCGCAGCAGCCAATGCCCATGTGCCAAACGTTTTTTTAGCATCCAGTAAATAATCACAAGCAGCACGGGTCGTTTTTTCTAAATGGTAACGTTCATCTACATTGCTGTTAACTTCCAGTCCGTTTTCTCTTGCAGCTCCACTTAATTGTTGCCAAAAGCCCTTTGCACCTGCGGGCGAGGTAACATTCATTAAATTACTTTCAATTACGGCAATATATTTAAAATCGTCAGGTAACCCTTTTTCTTTTAAAATGGGTTCTATTATAGGAAAATATTTATGTGCACGTTTTATCCACAACAATCCATTGGATTGCCAATAAGTGTTTACTAAAAATTCCCTATCCACATCTTCCCAAATATGAGGTTTTTCCAAAGGAACCCTTTCTCCGGCAAATTCTAGATTTTCTGGAAGTTTTATCGCTTTAATGCTATAAGAGGCACTTGTAACCTTGTGGTTTTCAATTTCGGCAACTGGTGATGGTTCAGATTTATGTGATTCACCGTTATTCTGCTGAACGGCATTGATCAAAACGCCGCTTAAAATTATAATGCTTAAAATTACTAGTATTCGTAATGGCTTATTCATAGTATTTGGGGATGACGAACTGATTAAAACCAGCTCAATTAAAAAGGTGTAACAAAATTAGCAAAATTTTCCGCATTTTTATCTTTTTCAGAAATAATTGGGTCTTTTATTTGCCAATCAATATTTAACGTAGCATCGTTCCATAAAATTGCTCTTTCGGAATTTTTATTGTAGTAATCAGAGCACTTATAACAAAAAATAGTATTTTCTTCCAAAACCACGAATCCATGTGCAAAACCTTTAGGTACATATAGTTGCACTTTATTTTCAGAAGATAAAATATACTTAAAATACTGACCGTAAGTAGGTGATTTTTTACGTAAATCGACCGATACATCTAAAACACTTCCAGCAAAAACCCGAACCAGTTTTGCTTGGGTATAAGGAGGTTCTTGAAAGTGCAGCCCTCTTAAAACTCCTTTTTGGGATAACGATTCGTTGTCTTGTACAAACTCTTCATTAACAAATTTTTCCAGATGCTTTTTATTGTAACTTTCAAAAAAATAACCTCTTTCGTCTGTAAAAACCGTAGGTGAAAGAATTAGTAAATCTTTGATAAATGTTTTTTCGATTTTCATAGTTTAAAGATACTAAATTACTTCGGTTAATAACTTGGATATTGGTCGGGCTTTATTTAAAATCATTGTATGCGTTCCGCCTTCAATTACCTTGCAATTTTTTACGTGTTTTATCGGGAAAACACCATCGTTATTACCATGAATATGAACTGTATTAGGTAGCGGTTTTTCTTGTTGCCAGTTGATGACATTATGGATTGCCCATGGTAAATAATTACCATCTCGCATGGAAAGGTATTTTTTGTACAATTCAATACGTTTTTTTACGGTTTCACCAAAGGCATATTTTGCCAAATTATCAATATTGGAAACCGCTTTGGTAGGCAGTAGCTTATATGCTTTTGTAGCTTTGGCCAATTTAAAGCGTTTTGGTAATTCGTCTTTTGACTTTACGCTAGATATGATAATGACTTTTTCTGTTGGGATAATTTTACTCATTTCCTGAACCATAACCCCTCCAAATGAAACACCTAACAGAACAGGATTATTATGTGTAATTCGCTTACACATTCTTTTTGCATAGTGTTGAATATTCTCATTTTTAGTTTCGGGTATTAACCAATCTAAATGATGGATCTCATATTTATCTTTCGGTAAATTCAAGTATTCGAAAATGTCTGGACTTGCCGCTAATCCTGGAACAAAATAGAGATGTTTTGTTTGCATCATATTACAAATTCAGGTTCTTTTACAAAATCGAATCTAACCAATCCATCCTCATCAATTTTAGTAAGTTCAATTTTTTGCAGCGTATTTACCAACTCAGGGTTCCATGGTGTTTTCACTTTCACATAATTTTCTGTAAAGCCGTGAATGTAACCTTCTTTATTTTCACTTTCAAATAATACTGTTAAATTGTTACCTATTTGACTTTCATAAAAAGCCCTACGCTTTTTAACGGATAAGCCCCTTAGCATTTTACTACGTTTATGACGCACATTTTTTGGGACAACTCCATCCATCAAAATTGCTTCTGTATTTGGTCTTTCAGAATAGGTAAATACATGTAAATAGCTGATATCTAGATTGTTCAAATAGTTGTAAGTTTCTAAAAAGAGTTCATCAGTTTCACCTGGAAAGCCAACAATAACGTCTACACCAATGCACGCATTGGGCATTGTTTCCTTAATCTTTTGAACCCTATCTGTATATGTTTTACGCAAATACCTACGTTTCATTTTCTTTAATAAATCATCGCTGCCACTTTGCAGCGGAATATGAAAATGAGGCACAAAACTATCCGAATTGGCTACAAAATCAATGGTTTTGTCTTTTAATAAATTAGGTTCTATTGATGAAATCCGCAATCTATGTATCCCGTCAACTTTATCCAACGCCTGTACCAACTCAAAAAAAGTATGTTCGTGTTTTTTATTGCCGAATTCGCCTTTACCATAATCCCCAATATTAACTCCCGTTAGAACAATTTCTTTTATTCCTCGTTCTGAGATTTCTTCGGCATTTTGAAGTACATTTTTTAACGTATCACTTCTGGAAATACCCCTTGCCAATGGAATTGTGCAATAGGTACATTTATAGTCACAACCATCTTGTACTTTTAAAAACGCTCGGGTTCGGTCGCCAATAGAGTAGGAACCTTCGTAAAAATTAGCATCAGAAATTTCGCAAGAATGGACTTTGCCTTTATCATTCTTTGAAAGATCATTAATGTAATCGGTAACCTTAAATTTCTCTGTAGCACCCAATACCAAATCAACGCCATCGACTTTCGCCAATTCTTCAGGTTTTAATTGAGCATAGCATCCAATAGCAATTAAAAAAGCCTCATTGTTTTGTTTTAATGCTGATTTAACGATAGTTTTAAAACGTTTATCGGCATTGTCCGTTACGGAACAGGTATTTATAACGTAAATATCCGCTTTTTCGGTAAAGCCAACCCGTGTAAAGCCCATATCTTGAAATCCTCTTGCTATTGTTGAGGTTTCAGAGAAATTGAGCTTGCACCCCAAGGTATAAAAAGCGACTTTTTTATCAATTATCATTACTGTATATTTACAAGGTGCAAATTTAGGAAATATTATTGTTAATTTTTAAGTCATTGATTTCTTCAATTAATATACATTTAGTAAAAAATGCCAAACATTTACACTACAAAACGATTATTGGTCAGAAAACTAATACCTAAAGATTTTGAGCCTTTCCATAAAATGCAATCGAACATAAATGTTATGCGTTATGTGAGGGGAAAAGCTATGACTTATCAAGAAAATAAAGAGGAATTACCTAAGTTAATCCAATTATACAATAAAACGGACAATGATTTTTGGATATATGCTATTATTAGAAAGGAAGATAATGTTTTTGTTGGAACGGTTGCATTAGTTAAGGATAAAAATAATGATGACGAAATAGGCTATCGTTTTTTAGAAGAATATTGGGGCAATGGATATGGCACCGAAGTTTTTCAAGGTTTAATTAAATATTGTAAATCGATTGGGTTAAAAAAGATTGTAGCCAATGTGGCTGAAGAAAATATAGCATCATTAAAAATGATAAAAGACGCGGGCTTCCAGTTTATTGAAAATTTTATTAGTGATGATTTGCAACTGCCTGAACAAAAATATATTTTAGAATTATGATAGCTAAAACACCACAAGTACCATATTATGCGGTTATATTTATACCATTTCTCTTGTTAATTTACTCAATTATTTGTAAATTGCCTTATGGCAAAACAAATAGACTTACACATTAAAGAGAGTGAATCAGAACTAAAGGCTCTTATGAATGCTCAAAGCAAG
>NZ_JAXKVV010000015.1:0-76698 GCF_034296135.1 Aureibaculum koreense | reverse complement strand
TTGCTTTGAGCATTCATAAGAGCCTTTAGTTCTGATTCACTCTCTTTAATGTGTAAGTCTATTTGTTTTGCCATAAGGCAATTTACAAATAATTGAGTAAATTAACAAGAGAAATGGTATAATATAAATTGTATCTTTTTAAATATAAACACGAACAAAATTTGTTTTTAATATTTCATTTTAACTTTAGAGTGCATTTCGGTGAACATATGCGGTTACAAGTACTTTAAAAATATGATGTATAGGGATATCATGATATTTTCTTTTATCCTGAAACCCCGACCATTAAAAGCCTAAAAATATTTGATTTTTTTAGGCTTTTTTTTACTTGAGGCATTGCCAACGCAGTTGAGCATAAGTAAACGAATAAAAAAAAGCCAAAAAGTGCGTTGCACTTTTTGGCTTTATATGAGCATCATACCCACTAAAGGATCACGACGAGGAACGAGGAGTAATCCTACCTCCCCGACTAATAATAGGTACCAAAAAATTATTAAAGACAAAAAACGTTTTTCAAATTGTGGACTTAAAGGCTGGTGTATGCGAACGAGAATCCACCAGTTTAAAAATCAACCAATTCCGCTCCCGAGACTTCGGAACGGATGCGGTAGTTTTCATTCTTATCAGATTGACATTAAAATTACCAAATTCATAAATTGTTACAAATTTACTTTAAAAGATTACCAGATTACGTGACTTACAGAGACTTACAGAGACTTACAGAGACTTACAGTAAATACTTTGTTTGACATCGACTTTAAAATCATTGCAACCCTTTAATTTACAAGGGTTTGCGAAGCAAAATGAAACTGTAGAGGTGCTTTGCACGCTACCCTCTTGCTCTTTTGCCCATCAAGTCCAGACCAGAAATATTGGCAAAACCAGGATAGCTTTCAATCTTTTGAGTAAGAAAAGCATTGCCGCCTATGGTCTTTTTCTCAAGTATTAAACTGTCAAACCGGTCACGCTGGGCATAAATAGACGTTGTTAGGCCTGCCGCTCCACCACCTATGATAATGGTATCGTATACTTTATGCGCTTTCTTTACATCAATATCGAGCAACTCTTTAAGGGTGTGGTTATCAGGATTGGTATATGGCTTGCCATTTATTAAAATAGTAGGGATAATGCGTTTTCCATTATTTATTTCTTCCACTTTTGCGGTAGCCCAATCGTATTTATCTACATCAATAAATTGGAAGTTTATACCTTTATCGGTAAGATAACTTTTGGCCCTGCGACAATCGGGACACCAATCTGCACCGTATAATTGCACAATACCAGTGCCATTGACACCTAAAACTTCGGCAAGTGCGGCATTACTGGGATTTGTAAATGTACTGCCGTTTAAGTCGAAGGTAGGAATGATGCGTTTTCCATTATTTATTTTTTCAACAAGGCGCGTGGCACTTTCGTCCAAGTCTACATCAATAAATTCAAAATCAATGTCGTTTTCTTTTAAGAATGTTTTGGCCCTGCGACAATCGGGACACCAATCTGCACCATATAATTTAATTGAATTCATAAAGTAGTTTTTGATTTTTTCAGAAAGTAAAAGAATACGCCTTGGATAAAAGCGTATTCAAAATTTTTTTTGGGCTGCCAATTTCGTTACAAGGCGGCTTTATTCTTTTCATTGAGAGCTAAACCTGCTAAAGTAGTGGTCAATGCAATGTGAATCATTATATTCATCCAATTGCCCGATGGTATATGTACGAGTACAAGTGCCATAAGCATAATGAAAGCTAGGAAAGCATAGGCATACACCGTTTGTTTGTTAACCAATATAAGTATACCTGCAATAAGTTCAAATAGGGCCAAGATAGCTCCCAAGGCATACGTACCTGTATCACCCAAAAATGCTAGACCACTCTGCTTTAAAAAGTCGGCCATATTCTGAAGGCCAACACCACCCAAAAATCCTTCAATAAATTTTTCCAGTCCGCCCCATATAAAAAGTAGTGCGATACCGATTCTGATAACTAAACTTCCTGTTCCTGTATTCATAATATTTAGTTTTTAAATTTCGTTTTAAATAATGATTCAAAGATATTGCGACTAACAAGCAGCATCGCTACACATCATTCGTATTATATTGTATATTATTCTCGTTGCGATAAATTATTTTCGTTAATTTACAATATGAAACTAGTATTTAAAGGTAAAATAGAGGAAAGTTCGTTTATCTTAACCAATTTTAATTGTGCACCGGCACAGGCATTGCTACAAGACAAAGGCTATTATAAAATAATCTGGGCACGTGAGAAAACGTGCAAGCTTATGGTAGACGGGTATGAACTAGAATTAGAGAGGCATCAAGTTTTGTTCAGCACTACGTTAAACGTTCTAAACATCCCAAAAGATGTAGGTGTAATTGCCATTGTATTTAATCGTGAGTTTTACTGCATACGCGACCACGACCACGAAGTATCTTGTAATGGAATGTTGTTTTTTGGCTCCTCGCAGCCACCTGTAATTATGCTTAACGAGAAAGAACAGCGCAGTTTTGAAACGATTTTCTCCATTTTTAAGGAAGAGTTTGAAACGCAAGACCATATACAAGGCGAGATGCTGCGTGTAATGCTCAAGCGACTGCTCATAAAATCTACACGTCTTATTACCGAATCAAGAAATGCAGTTCAAATAGAGAAACCACAACTCGATATCATACGCAAGTTTCACGTGTTGGTCGAACAGCACTTCAAGAATAAACACCAAGTTATGGACTATGCTTCTCTGATGGGCAAGTCGCCCAAAACCATTTCTACTTTATTTAAGAAAGCAGGGCACGAAACACCACTCACCGTTATTAATGAACGGTTATTATTAGAAGCAAAACGATTGCTTTTATTCTCGGATAAAACTGCTGAAGAAATCGCTTTTGAACTAGGCTATCGAGAAGGTGCACATTTCTCTAAATTTTTCAAATCACATATAGGGATTCCTCCGGTAAGTTTCAGAGAGCTGAAACTAGGGAAACAAAAAACCGTTTAAATTATAATTTAAACGGTTTTTGAAGACCTCACTACATATTGAAATCGAGGTTTGTGCTACTGATGTTTATTCAATAACCGGCGCTACAGGAAAATCAATTGGGGTTTTAATGGTATTATTGATGTAGTTCGAAATTGTTTTTTCACCCACTAGATTAATCGAGTCTATCAGGTTTTCCTTTGTTAATCCCGCATTTAAGAAGTTTTCTACAACACTTGCGTCTGTATTTCCACGATTTTCGGTGATATTCTTTGCAAGTCTGGCAAGGGCATCCAATCTGTTATCAAAAGATGCCTTTCCTTGGCGTAGTTCAATAATCTGCTCATCGGTAAAACCACTCATCTTACCAATAGCTGTATGGGCCGCCAAACAATAATCACAATTATTTACTTGACTTACGGCAAGATTTACTGCTTCCTTTTCCTTTGCTTTCAATGACGATGGTGCGCCGGCGAAATCCAAGTAATTCTTCAAGGCATTTTCTGAATACGCATAGGTAGCATACAGGTTGGGTATAAAGCCTGCCTGTTTTTTCAAATTGTCGAAAATTTGCTGATTGGTTTCACTTACCTCTTCTCTCTTTGGTACATTGAATATGCTCATTTTTATTATATTTTTTAATTATTATTACGTATTTTTCTCTTCGAACGGTACAAAGATGAGCTATTATGTGATGTGAAGTTTTACACATCCATTACCAATGATTGTAGATTATTCGCATTTGAAGATTTAATTACATTTATAGCTGCTAATAATTCATACTAGTGCATAATTTACCTGATGTATCAATACAGTATTTTTAAAATATCGCAGGAAATTCTTTATCCTTTAATACTCTTGAAACCCTCCTACCACAGTGATTTAAAAACTACTATCAAATATCCGCAAATTTTATATTTAAGGAAGTTGACAATGCTTTAGATAGCGTTCTTAACTTTTAAGTTATTTTCATTCTGAAAGCCTTTGGCGTCATTCCCATATGTTTTTTAAAAGCCTTTGTGAAATGGCTAGAGTCGGTAAACCCTATCTTCATTGCTATTTCAGAAAAATTCAAACTTGTTTGTTTCAATAATCTTTCCGCCATTTTCATTTTGGTCTGCATCACATAGTTCTGAATAGAAATGCCTGCGTGTTTTTTTATAAAAACACTTACATAATTGGGTGACATATTAAATTCATCGGCAATAGCGGAAATTTTAATTTTTTCTTTGTCCACAACATTTTGTCTTGTATAGGTCAATATTTCATTCACTTTATCCTTTTCAGTAAAGGAAATAACCAGCTTATTACCTGAAATATTTCTGGAAATAATCATTAACAATGCTCCAAATAACTCTAATAAAATAGAACGACTATGTGTGGAAGGTGTTTCGTATTCTTTTTTTATGAGCTGAAATAACTGAAACAAATTTTCTCCGTCCTGCTTATTTTTAATAATTGAACCAGGTACGCTATTGGCATGTAATATAACAGCATCAATCTTTTTTCTCCATTTAAGGTCAGATACCAGTTCGGTTTTTTCAAGAAACAACTGTTCCGTAAACTTTAGATAGCCAAAAACAGTACGATTGGTTACTACAAATTCGTGTTCGTCATTAGGCGTTAATAAAAAGACATCTCCCTCATTATATTCAAAGCTACTTTCGTTCAATTTATGAATACCATTTCCTGATTGTATAAAAACGAGCTCAAAAAAATTGTGTCTGTGTTTTGGGTAATCCCAAGACTCCAAATCCAGTTCGAAAACATTAAAGGATGACGCACTAAAGAAACGTTTGCTCATAATCTACTATAGTATATAAGTACAAATATAAGATGAATTATTACCAAAGTAACGACGAAATTAGAAATAACTTTGCCCTATAAATAATTGATAATAAAAAATAAAATGAAACTTATAAAAAGAATAACAATTGCTGTTTTGCTTATGACATTGAATGTTTCTGGACAGAATTCAAAATCAAAGGCAACATCGAACACAAACAAGATGAAAACCGAAACAACCGCAAAATCCCACTGGCCCAATAACGCTCAACTTGTAATTTCTTTTTCGATGCAATTTGAAACAGGTGGGCAGCCCGAAGGTGCAGAAAGTCCCTTTTCTGGAAATCCATTACCAAAAGGAAACCCTGATTTACCAGCAGAAAGTTGGTTTAGATACGGTGCTAAAGAAGGTGTATATAGAATGCTTGACCTTTGGAAGAAGCACAACATCCACGTTACTTCCCACGTAGTAGGCGAAGCGGCAATAAAATATCCAGAAGTAGCAAGAGCAATTGCAGATGGCGGTCACGAAATCGCTGCACACGGTATCGCTTGGGACGACCAATGGAAAATGACTTACGAGCAAGAATTGGAATTCATCAAAAAAGGAATCGATACCGTAGAGGCCATCACAGGGCAACGCGGTCGAGGGTATAATGCAAACTGGTTACGCAGAAGTCCGAATACGTTAAAAGTACTTCAAGATTTAGATTTTCTGTATCATATTGATGATTTGAGCCACGACGAACCTTTTATCACTTCGGTTCGGGATAGGGATTTTGTAGTTATTCCTTATACGCTTCGTAACAATGACATCGCCAATATTGAGGGCAGAAACTGGTCGCCTGACCAATTCTTGGCCCAACTAAAAGCGGAATTCGACCAACTTTATGAAGAAGGTGCTAACAAGCGTAGAATGATGTCCGTGAGTCTTCACGACCGAATCGGTGGAGCACCATCCATAGTACACATCGTAGATGAGTTTATCAAGTACGCCAAAAAACACAAAGGTGTGGTATTTATGAGAAAGGATGAAATTGCAAAATTGGTAAAGGACGACCCAAATACACCACACGACGATTCAGAAATTGATTTTAATAAAAACTAATTCCACTTTTGAAAAACCTGTGTTGAGCAAGGTCGAAGTAGTAGATAAAACAATAAAAAAATGAAAACAATAGGATTTAAAACATCGTACCCAATAGAACATAATGAGAGCTTTATCGAATTTGAAACAAAGACCCCTACACCAACAGGTAGAGACTTATTGGTAAAAATCGAAGCAATTTCAGTAAACCCAGTGGATTATAAGATTCGAGAAAACAGTGCAAAAGGTAAAATATTAAATACACCAAAAATCATCGGTTGGGATGCTGTGGGAACAATTGAAGCAGTTGGTGACAAAACAGAACTGTTCAACGTTGGAGACACCGTTTTCTATGCTGGAGATATCACACGACCGGGAACAAACGCCGAGTATCAATTAGTAGATGAGCGTATTGTTGGCAAAAGACCTACAAATATAAGTTTGGAGGAGGCAGCTGCAATGCCACTAACATCGTTAACCGCTTGGGAAATACTTTTCGACAGAATCCGTATTTCTTCAGAAAAGGACAAAGGCAAAAGTATTTTAATTATTGGCGGTGCAGGTGGCGTTGGTTCCATAGCCATACAACTGGCAAAAAAAGTGGCTGGGTTGAATGTTATAGCCACAGCATCTCGACCAGAGACGATTGAATGGAGCAAAAAAATGGGTGCGGATTATGTAGTGAACCATTATGATTTGGTCAATGAAGTGCACAAGGCAGGATTTAAAGAAGTCGATTTCATTCTAGATTTTGTGGATGTAGATCTCTATTGGGATGCCTTTGTTGAATTAATTAAACCACAAGGACGTATTGGTTCAATCAGCGACCCAGCAAAACCAGTGAATTTAAAACAGCTAAAAAGTAAAAGCGTCAGTTTTCATTGGGAATTAATGTTCACACGCTCAATGTTCAATACCTATGATATGATTGAGCAGCATCATATATTCAATACCCTTGCAGACTTATTGGATGATGGTACCATTCAATCTACATTGACCACTACTTTAAATGGCTTTTCTGTTGAAAATCTCAAAAAAGCACACACCTATCAAGAAACTGGTAAAGCGATAGGAAAGACAGTAATTAAGTTTTAATTCGTATTCAATCGAAAGAATCAATATCCCCAATTAGTTAAGGTGGTATCAAAAATTTGATGCTGCCTTTTTTATAATATATAAATACCAATATAAGATGTATTTATACCAAAAAATACATTATATATCGCCTTAACTTTGTAGTGTTAAATAGAAGTAATAACCTTAAAATCAATATGATGAAATACCCAAAATTAAATACCGCATATAATATGAACGGCATCGAATTAAAAAATAGATTCCTAATGGCACCGATGACCCGTTCCAGAGCTGATGAAAATGGTGAAGTGCCAAATGCATTAATGGCAAAGTACTACGGACAACGAACATCAGCTGGTATTATTATTACTGAAGCCACACAAGTATCAAAACAAGGTATGGGCTATGCAAGAACACCAGGTATTTTTACCAAAAAGCAGATTGCAGGCTGGAAATTAACTACAAACGAAGTGCATAAAAAAGGAAGTAAAATCTTTTTACAACTATGGCACGTGGGAAGAGTTGGTAGTGCCAAGGTAAACGGAATGCAACCTATTGCACCATCGGCTAAAATAGCAAAAGATACCAGTGTTTATATTTTCGACGGCGCACCGAATGGAGATGCAACGTTTGTTCCAGTTGATGAGCCGAGAGCGATGACTCAAAAAGATATTGACCAAGCTATTGAAGAATTTAGACAAGGTGCAAAAAATGCAATAGAAGCTGGCTTTGATGGTGTAGAGATTCACGGTGGCAACGGTTATTTAATCGATGAGTTCTTACGAAGTAATTCCAATGTTAGAACTGATAAATATGGTGGCAGTAAAGAAAACAGAACACGCTTCTTATTGGAAGTTACCAAAGCGGTTGCTGATGAAATCGGTGCAGACCGAACAGGAATTAGAATCGCACCATTCATCAAGTTCAAGGATATGGACGACCCAGAGATTTTGGACACCATAATGATTGCGGCTAAGGAACTGGACAAACTCGGAATTACCTATCTACACCTATCAGAGGCAGATTGGGACGATTCCCCACAGATTCCAGCAGATTTTAGAGTGGAACTACGCAAAACATTCAGCAATACAATTATTGCTACAGGTAATAAAACACCCGAAGAAGGTGAGCAATTATTAAACGACAAGCTAGTGGATTTAATAGGTTTTGGTAGAAATTTTCTAACCAATCCAGATTACCCACAACGCTTGGAACTTGGTGCACCTCTCAATGAAATCAGCGACAATCACACACTATTTGGAGGTGGAGACGCACGCGGATATACAGATTACCCATTTTTTGAGAGTGAAACAGTTAAGTAAAAATAAGATGGAAATTTTAAATCAAATATTCAGTACATCAAGCGGTTGGGCAGCAACAGTAGCCAGATTAACAGTAGGCCTAATTATGCTGCCACACGGAATGCAAAAAATGTTCGGTTGGTACGGTGGCGAAGGCTTTACAGGAACAACGAACAGGTTTACCGAAGGTATGGGCTACCCTAGCATCATCGCGTTCCTCATCATTTTCTTTGAATTCTTTGGTGCTATTGGATTGATAGTAGGTTTCGCTTCACGGTTTATGGCTTTTGGAATTATCATTTTAATGATAGGTGCTATTGCTCAAGTA
This sequence comes from Aureibaculum koreense, assembly GCF_034296135.1. Lineage (NCBI taxonomy): Bacteria > Pseudomonadati > Bacteroidota > Flavobacteriia > Flavobacteriales > Flavobacteriaceae > Aureibaculum > Aureibaculum koreense. The sequence continues at coordinate 68,150 of NZ_JAXKVV010000015.1, read as the reverse complement.
CATCGCCATTATGGGTATTTTTTGAATTGGCACAATACAATGGAAGGAGAAGGAATGCAATTTAATTTATTGATGATTGGCGTTGCATTCGTGGTTATGATTTTAGGCTCAGGTAATTTATCAGTAGATAGTTTAATAAAATTTTAATGATGATGGATGTTAGTACACCAGCTATACTATTCGGTTCAATAAGTCTGTTACTATTGGCTTATACCAATCGTTTTACGGCGGTGGCCAGATTCATTAGAGAATTAAATGATAATAAGAAAAATTGTGAAAAAGTGATAGTAGATTCTCAAATACCAATTTTAAGAAAACGCATACGGCTTATCAAAAGAATGCAAGTCTTTGGCGTGATCAGTTTCATTTTATGCACAGGTTCATTGTTTGCCTTATTTTTTGAAAATCAACTAACAGGGAAACTTTTCTTTACAATAAGCATTTTATCATTATTGGTGTCATTGATATATGTACTTTGGGAAGTAACTATCTCGACTAAGGCACTAGATATCATATTAGATGACACACAACAACAAAAAAATAGTTAAAAATGAAAAAACAAGTAATAAGTCAAGCAAACGATTGGAGTCAATGGACTCCAGAACTTAAGGAAGCATTGAAAGCTTCAACAAGCAATACTCAAGTAGGACAAAAGTTGGTGTATGAAAACAATGAGTTCCGTGTATGGAGTATTCATTTACCAGCAGGGCAAAGCTTACCATTTCACAAACACGCCAATCGCTATTTTTGGACAGCGATGAGTACGGGTAAATCACGTTCCTATTATAACGATGGTTCTATTGTAGAGACCGAATATGAAATAGGTGACACCAAATATTTCGGAGATTTAAACAAAGAGAACTTCTTCATTCATAGCCTTGAAAATATAGGTGATACAATGTTAATTTATACAACGGTAGAATTTTTAAAATAAGAAAGCAATGAAAGCATCAGACCTATTTATAAAAGCATTGGAAAACGAAGGCGTTGAATACATTTTCGGTCTTCCTGGGGAAGAGAATTTGGACTTCTTGGAATCATTGAGAAAATCCAAAAAAATAAAATTAGTCCTTACGCGACACGAACAGGGAGCTGGTTTTATGGCTGCCACATATGGTAGACTTACAGGAAAACCAGGAGTTTGTCTAGCAACTTTAGGACCAGGTGCAACAAATTTAGTAACACCAGCAGCATACGCACAATTAGGTGCAATGCCATTGATACTAATAACTGGACAGAAACCCATAAAAACGAGCAAGCAAGGAAAATTCCAAATTATAGATGTGGTAGAAATGATGCAACCATTAACAAAATCCGCAAAACAGATTACTCACGGCTCACATATTCCCTCTATAGTTAGAGAATCCTTTCGTTTGGCGAAAGAAGAAAGACCAGGTGCAGTTCATATTGAACTTCCAGAGGATATCGCAAGAGAAGAAGTCAATAATCCGCAATTGTTTGATGTGGTAGATTTCAGAATTCCTCACGCTGGTGATGAAACAATTTCGGAAGCAGTCAAAATGATTGAAACTGCTAAAAACCCACTAATATTAATAGGTGCTGGAGCAAATAGAAAAAGAGCTAGTAAGGCGTTGACCGAATTTGTTGATGCGATTGGAATTCCGTTTTTCAACACGCAAATGGGTGAGGGAATCATAAACGAGCGTCACCCATTATATTTAGGAACTGCCGCCTTATCTGATTATGATTTTCTTCACGAGGCAATCAGCCATTCAGATTTAATTATCAATGTGGGACACGATACCATTGAAAAGCCACCATTCTTTATGCATCCAGATGACAAACGAAAAGTGATACATCTAAACTTTTTCCCTGCGGAAATAGATGAAGTGTATTTTCCACAATTAAATGTCATCGGTGATATTGCTGATAGTGTTCTACAATTGACAAAACAGTTAAAACCAAATGCAAACAAATGGAATACCGATTTCTTTTTAAGTGTAAAAGAAAATGTAACGAGTCATTTGACGAAATACGAAAAAGACGACCGCTTCCCTATTTTACCACAACGTATGGTAAAAATTACTCGGGATGTATTACCAGATGATGGTATTGTAACCTTAGACAATGGCGTTTATAAAATTTGGTTTGCGCGAAATTACCCAGCCTATTTACAAAACAGTGTCATATTGGACAATGCATTAGCAACAATGGGTGCAGGATTAGCATCTGCGATGATGGCAAAAGAATTATATCCCGATAGAAAAGTAATTTCAGTAAATGGTGATGGTGGGTTTATGATGAACTCGCAAGAACTGGAAACAGCGGTTCGTCTTGGATTGGATTTAGTAGTCATCATATTAAATGATAATGCCTACGGAATGATACAATGGAAACAAGAAGGCGAAGGATTTCCAAAATATGGACTCGATTATGGGAATCCCGATTTTGTAAAATATGCCGAAAGTTTCGGAGCTACTGGTTATAGACCCGATTCCGTTGAAGACTTTAAAAATACCTTACAAACAGCATTGAACTCAAAAGGAGTTCAAGTCATAGACCTCGCGGTCGATTACTCATTAAATCACGAAATATTGAATGTTCTAATAAAGGAATATTCCAAAAACCTAAAAAAATAAAAATTATGGCAACTACAACGATAATAAATCCAGCAACTGGAAAAAAAGTAGCGGAATATCAACGCATTGATGTTTCAGAAGCAAAACAGAAAGTAGCGCAATCCAAAAAGGCCTACGACTCTTGGAAAAAACTCAGCTATGACGAACGTGCAACCTATATGCGCAAATTGGCGAAAGTCTTTGAAAAGAACAAAGAAAGCTACGCACAATTGGCCACACAAGAAATGGGCAAAACCATTACACAGGCAAGAAAAGAAATGGATAAGTGTATTTTGATTATCAACTATTATGCGGATGACATCCATACACTTTTGGGCAATGAAATTGTAAAAACAGAAGCCACAAAAAGCTATGTAACCTTTATGCCAATTGGTGTAATCCTAGCGGTAATGCCTTGGAATTTCCCATTTTATCAGGTGATTCGTTTTGCAGCACCTGCCCTAATGGCAGGTAACACAGGTGTTTTAAAACACGCATCAAACGTTCAGGGAAGTGCATTCGCCTTGGAAGAAGCCTTTAGAGAAGCCGGATTTCCAGAAGGTGCTTTTACCAATTTGAATATCAGTGCTCGGAATGTAAAAGATATCATCGAAGATAAGAATATCGTAGCCGTAACCTTAACAGGTAGCGACCCGGCAGGGCGTTCGGTAGCTTCCATTGCAGGTCAAAATTTAAAAAAGACAGTATTAGAACTCGGTGGTAGTGATGCCTACGTTATTCTTGATGATGCGGACTTGGAGCAAGCGACTGATTTGGCAACGTTCGGAAGACTACAAAATAATGGTCAGACCTGTGTCGCCACAAAACGCTTTGTGGTACTCGATGCCATTTATGACCAGTTTTTAAAACTCTATACCAAAAAAATGGAAGCAGCCAAAATGGGTGACCCAACTGATGAATCCACCTATTACGGACCAATGGCACGAGTGGATTTACGAGATGAAATACACGAACAGGTTAACAAGACCATTTCACAAGGTGGTAGATTGGTTTTAGGTGGAAACGTTCCTAAAGGAGAAGGTGCCTACTATCCAGCGACCATTCTGGCCGATTTGAAACCGGGAATGGAAGCCTTCGACAATGAACTTTTTGGACCAGTAGCGTCGGTGATTAGAGCAAAAGATGAAGTGGAAGCGATTGAACTAGCCAATAATTCGCAATTTGGATTAGGCTCTGGAGTAATTACCGGAAACAAAGAACGTGGCGAAAAAGTGGCACTGCAATTAGAAGCAGGTAGCAGTTTTGTAAATAAGCTAGTGGTTTCAGACCCAAGATTACCATTTGGTGGAATTAAAAACAGTGGTTACGGAAGGGAACTTTCTGGCTATGGAATCAGGGAATTTGTAAATACAAAATCCATTTGGATTGATTAATAATTGAATTATGGAAACAGTAAAGGAAATAGGAATCGCTTTTTTCGGAATGTCTTGGGAATTATTTTGGGGATTGGCTTTAGGATTTATGATATCAGCTTTGATTGGAGCATTTGTTTCGGCAGAAACAGTCGGTAAATCTTTAGGGAAAACGAATCCAAAATCTATAGGATTGTCAACCTTTTTCGGTGCGATTTCCTCATCCTGTTCGTATGCTGCTGCAAGTATGTCAAGAACTTTACTATTGAAAGGTGCTAGTTTTCCAAATGCCGTAGCCTTTTTGATTTCAAGTACAAATTTGGTCTTTGAAATGTTCATTATCATTTTCAGTCTTTTGGGCTGGGCATTTTTTATGGGCGAATTAATCGGTGGTATATTTTTCATTCTAGCTACGGCTCTTTTGATACATCGATTTTTTCCAAAAAAAATAATCCAAAAGGCACAAGCTTTTATGCATAAAGAAAAGGTGATGGTTCACGACCACGAAGGACATATGCATCATATAGGCGAAGAAAACAAAATGCATTCACACCATCCTGATATGCCGAAAAGGAAAGGACTGAAAGAGCAATTAAAAGCAGCTAGCTCACATTTTGTGATGGATGTGAATATGGTAGGAAAGGATATTTTGCTAGGGGTTTTAATTTCATCCATACTTATGGTGGTCGTGCCAAAGGATTTTTGGGAAGCTTTATTTTTAGCAGACAGTACTTCTGAATACTCATCCTTTCTTGTCTTGTTATGGAATGCGGTCATTGGGTCACTCATCGCTATCGTAAGTTTTGTTTGTTCCGTAGGAAACATAGTTTTGGCAGCAGTACTATGGTACGGAGGTATTTCATTTGGTGGGGTAATTGCGTTTGTTCTTTCAGATTTAATTACGCTTCCGATGCTTCAGGTGTACCGAAAGTATTTTGGGTGGAAACCGATGTTGTACATATTCTTGTTTCTCTTTATTGGAATTATTATGACCGCCTTGTTCTTGGATTACTCATTTGATTTCCTGGGATGGATTCCCGAGAATCCAACTACTACCTTAAAATTAGATAAGAATCCTTTTGAACTAAACTATAGAACCATTTTGAACATCATATTTATACCCTTGGCCATACTATTTTATGCAATGGGTAAAAAGCGAAGTAAACATATGCTTCATCATTAATTGATTAAAATTTATATTATGAAAACAAATATTGGAATATCAGAAGAAAACCGCCAAGCGGTTGCAAACGAATTGGCTAAACTTTTAGCAGAGGAGTATATTTTATATACAAAAACCAGAAACGCCCATTGGAATGTAGAAGGAGCGGACTTTTACGACAAGCATAAGTTATTCGAGTGACAGTACGAACAATTAGATGAAATTATAGACAATGTAGCAGAGCGAATTCGTTCATTGCGTCATTATGCACCAGCAACTTTGAAGGAATTCTTGTCTTTAACCCATTTAACAGAGCGAGAACAAAACGATAATAGCGCAAAGGGATATATAAAAGAATTGTTACAAGACCACGAAACCATTGCAATTCACTTACGAGAAAATATCAATCCGTTTGCAGACAATTATAAAGATTTAGGAACGAGCGATTTTATTACAGGACTCTTAGAAGAACACGAAAAAACAGCCTGGTTTCTGCGTTCACATTTAAAGTAAATAGTTATGACATTAGACCACGTAACAATTAGAACAACCGATTTAAAAGAAACAAAGGATTTCTTTTTAAAGGTATTTGATTTAAAGGAAAAACCTAGACCAAAGGCAATTCAGAGAATACCAGGCCATTGGTTGTATCATAACAATGAACCTTTGGTACACCTAATAGGCAGTAGAGGACTAGGACAAGATTTTGCTGCAGAAGCCATAGACCACGTTGGGATTAAATTAGAAGGCTATGCGGATTTTAAAAAGAAATTGGAAAGTTTAAGTATTCCATATTCACTAATGGACTTACCAGAACTGGATGAAAGACGCATTTTCTTCAGAACGCCTAAAGGTCCTATTTTAGAAGCTGTTTTTAGAGAATAAATGCTTATTTATCAATTATGTTTTCTAAAACGATTTTATTAAGAGACTTTTGATTACCTATTAAAGTTTGTTTAAAAGAATACAATATCAAACAAATCAAACAATAGAATTCTGAATTACTAAGTGAAAAAAGATAAATTGTTGTACCCATTTTATACCTGTCCAAAAAAAAGTTGAAGATTTTTCTTCAACTTTTTGTAAAGGCGGAGAGACTCGAACTCTCAAACCTTGCGGCACCAGATTCTAAGTTGGCGTTTCTACCAATTCCACCACACCTGTGTTATTTTATCTTTATTGACTTTTATTTAGGTGAATCCTAAATTTGGCGTATCAAAAGGATTAGCAATCATCATTTGACTTAACCTTTAATAAGAATTCATAAACTTTACTATTAAAAGATAGTAAAAAAGACCTTATTAAATGACACTTTCAAAAGAGAAGTATTCTGTACTTATTCTGTACCCATGAAAAATAAAAAAGCTTCCAATTTCTTGGAAGCCTTTGTTTACTAGTAGCGGGAACAGGACTCGAACCTGTATCCTTTGGGTTATGAGCTTGATTCTTAAATTAACAAAAATTATTGATAGTTGAACAAAAGAATAGCTTTTGATATTAAACATGTTCAAAACCAATTATTCTAAATTAAGTCAGCGAAAATAACAAAATATTGTACCTATGTTGTACCTGAGTAAAAAATTGGTCAAATTTTGAATTAAAAAAGCTCCCAATTTCTTGAGAGCTTTTTGTACAGGCGGAGAGACTCGAACTCTCACACCTTGCGGCACCAGATCCTAAGTCTGGCGTTTTCGCCATTGATTTTATAACGATTATTGGAAAAAATTATTCAGTTTATTGCATCACTCAACATCCTTAATTATTCTAAAAACAATGCTACGATTGGTCTTTGCAAAATTTTAAGAACTCATTACAATTAAGCTACACTATATTAAGCAGATAAATTTTTATTTAAAATCTCTTGAACAATTTTCATATCCTTACTAATTTTATCATCCAACACTCTGGCATATATTTGGGTTGTGGTTAATTTTGTATGTCCCAATAATTTTGCAACGGTTTCAATTGGCACTCCATTAGATAGTGTTATTAACGTTGCAAAAGTGTGTCTTGCAACATGAAAAGTCAATCTTTTTTGAATGTCAAGTATATCTGCGATGTCTTTAAGATATTGATTTGTCTTTTGATTTGAATAAATTGGAAGAACAGCATCACTTGGAATTATACCAGCATAATTCGAATACTTATTTAAGATATCATGAGCTCTATTCAATAAAGGTATTTTCACAGGAATGTTTGTCTTTGCTCGTTTGGTTTTTATCCAAAGTCCACCGTCATTACCTTTTACGATTTGATTTATGTTGAGTTGCTTAATGTCAATATATGAAAGTCCAGTATAACAGGAGAAAATAAACATATCCTTGGTCACCTCCAAGCATGAACGATCAAAGGTGGCATTCTCAATTGCAACTAATTCACTTTTGTTAAGGATTTCTCGTTCCTTTTTTATAAATTTTATCTTAAAATTTATAAATGGACTTTTAATTAGCCATTCAAGTTTAATCGATAAATTTATCAACTTCTTCAATCTGGTCAAGTGTTTCATAACCCCATTATGGTTTAGCTTGCTTTTTTTTCTTAAAAATGCCTCAAAATCACTTAAAAATTCAAATGATATCTCATTTAAATTGATATCTTTTGAATTCATGTGCCTTTCCATAAACTGAATTAAATATTTTTTGGTAGTAAAGTAATGACTTAAAGTACTAGGTTTAATCACATTTAACATTACTCGATTATGGTAATCTATCAAGTCCATCAAAGTTTTTTGGTCATTGCTATCCTGATAGTAATAGGTCTTTATTGCATGTGGCGTAATCGTCTTCTTTTCTAGGTTTAGTCGTCTTTGGCATTCCAATAACTTTAGGTAAACCTGTTCAATATGAGCATTGACCGAATGACTCTCTTTTGACCTCCCAATCATTCTTTTTGTTGTCTTGCTCCAAGACTTAATTGGTATAGATCGACCCAAACTAATTTCTAGTCGTTTTCCATTAGTAGTGATTCTGGCATACAATGGTGCATTGCCACGTTTTTTCTTAGAGACGTTCTGCCAAAACGTAATTGATAAATTTGATGTTCGCATAATTTCGTTTTATTTAAAATTGATTGATTAAAACGAAAGTCAAATCATGCGTAAAATTGAATCAGATCCAGATGAAGGATGATGATTCTAGGTAACCGAATAGGTCACTTTTTCTTTGATATTAAAGCAAATCATTTAACATCAAATAAATATAAATAACTCAAAATCATATATTTAAATAAATTATGATTTTAAAAAATACAATAAAAGTAGGTCATACTGGATTCGAACCAGTGACTTCTACCCTGTCAAGGTAACACTCTAAACCAACTGAGTTAATGGCCCATTTAAAGAATCAAATTTAAGGATTTATTTTGGTACTACTTAAATAAAAAATTTCTTGAATCCGACCGTCTCTACAGAACCGGTCAATAAAATGTTTATTGCTTAAATTCTAGCACGAGAAGTAAGCTTAGTGATGGTTTAGGTTGAGAAGCTACCAATATTTAAAAAACTCTTCAATTTTCTATAATCTGTATTTGTTCTTCTAAGGATAGTAGTTTGATTTGTGATTCTTTTTTTAAAAATTAAAAGGAGAAGGAAAAAACTAAAAATATAGATATTTTATTTCGTTTCCACCTGAAAGCCTCCAAATATTTCTGATAATTCTTCAATATCTTTAATAGTTAAGGGCTTTAAAGAGTTGCTCCATTTTTTTAAATTTTGAAAACCATAACTATCATTAACTTCTTTAAACAATAGCTCGCTAGGAGATTCTACACCGTCAGATAAATCCCAAACCTCATCTACCGTATAATTGTTTTCTATAAAATTGGTGTATCCCTTTTTAGTGAGTTCTTTTTTTAAATTGGTCGCTGACCATACTGCTCCAAAATTTCGGGTAGAGTTTAACCATAATTTTAGATTTTTTACATTGGTTTCAGGATAGAAATGTTTGACTGCTTTGAACACATCATTTTCCATATTATAAACCGTGAAATTTGGGCCCACTAGCTGCCAATATAATAATGGTACAAATCCTTTTTTAGCCTCTATTGTTGGATGTGAAATTAAATACGGATTAAATATCACACCTTTTACACCATCAAATTTCTCTTTGTTTTTGTGCATCAGAGCTAAGGTGCTATAACTTCCTAATGCATACAACCTCCCTAAATCTACAGCTGTAATTGTAGTTACTTTTATTGATGAATCCACAACTTTAGCATCCCTACTAAAATTATCCAACTGCTTTTGATTGATACCGCTTTCCCAGTCGGCAATTTGGATATAGTCATCTTGCTGTTTAAAGTCTTTAAGATCAGCTATTTTTTTATCTAACGTTTTCACATCGTCTGGTGACGTACCCGGGTACATAATGTAAATACTTCTGTTAGCATATTCCTCATTTGATGTACTATCATATACTATTTTTTTTGCTTTCGTTTCACCTCCACTAGTTCCGGTAGCACCAAGAATTACTATATTTTTTACATTGTGCTGTTTAATAAAATCTTTATAAACTTGTGGCAATTCAAGCAGTTTTATCCAAGAAACGGCGTAAGGTACTGATGGGTCATGACTTAAAGTTGCATACGACGCGATATCATTGTCATTTGCCGTTTCTAATATGGTTCGAATTTCTTTTACGGTATTCACGCTTACCAAAAAATGTAACGGTAATACTGGGGCTTTTAATGCATTTGAAATGTATGGAATAGAAGGAAACCCTGATGATATTAAAACGGTTTCTATCTCCGTATTTTCTCCAAAGGTCTTATTATAAAAATCTACTGTTTTATTTACCGATTTTTCCAAATAATTTGGTGTTCCCAAAACATGGTTTGGCCCTGAACCAGGTGCATTTACATCCCAAGAATGGGAAATACCCGAAGTTAGGTTTTCCGCAGACTTTTCAATAACATACTCTGCACTCATACCTCCATCTAATTTGTAAACAGGTACATCATTTACAAAATCAGTTTTTATATCAAATACGGTTAGTTCATCATCATTTACAACTCTGAAAAAAGTTTTGTACTTGGTTACAATCTTATCGTTATTGTTATATCTTAAGTAAATACCGTAAGCCTCTTCTTTTAACGATTCTGGTAAATTATTTAATAGAGTTGCACTTATTATTTTTTCATCGTCTTTCGACAACTCAAAAGAATTATCGAGTTGAACTTTGTGAGACCACGAATCGGCGGGGTCAGAAATATTCTTTATTTCAATAGTAATACCCCCTATTGAAGTCGAAATTAGGGAATCATTCTTAAAAACAAGATCTGCTTTAATGTTTTCTCCCGTTTTGTATACACCCTTGTTCAGTTTAACCGATGTTGTAACCGTTGCTATATCTTGTCCGTTTAGTTTTTTTTGATTTACATCTTTACAAGAAAAGAACAAAATCATTAGTATTGGAATAATAAATTTAACGTTCATTTTATATCAGTTTTATATTTTTCTATAATTTCTTTAGCAGTTTCAATTGAATTTCCTTTTGGCTTTGAAACGTATAGCTCATTAGTTTTAGTCCACTCCCACTCAAATTGAGTTACTTTATCAAGAAAAGCTTTATCATCAAATTCTTTATTGTTTTCAGCTGCATCAATAATATCCTTTATAAACATTTCCCAGCGTTTTTTATAATACCCATTGGTTAGTCCCGACCAAGAACGGTTGGCATAATCGTTCAAACTTTGAGCTTCTGTGCCCCAAGTTGTGATAATATTACGTGCGTTATGTTCGTAATATTTTTGTTCTTCCGTGTTTGCTCCAAAGACTTTGGCATCTTCTAACCATTTACCTAATAAAAACGAGGGTTGTGTTGAAAGAAGCTGGTCTAAATCATCAAATAAAGCCAACATTTTATCACCACTGTTTTTTAATGCTTCTAAATTTTTATTATTATAATTTTCAGTGAATTCATCTCTAAGTACTAAAAAATAATTTCCTAATACTTGGCGACCTAAATTGGTCACGTCATATAGATAACTGGAAGAAGTACTTGGAGATTTAACCATTAATTCCCAGGCTTCAAATAAATCGGAATTTTTATAATTTACGGTGGGGTCTGTAGTCCAGTTTCCACTTCCCTTTAAGGTAGGTCTAGCATTAGTTAAAGTGGCTTGCCCCAATCGGGCAGGATATTTATAGATTTTATCGTGTACTATTTGCCACGCTTCTCTGTTGCTTCTATTAACCTCTCCATATCTTAAATCAGCCCATTTTTCCACCCACTGACTAGTATTTGTTTTACCAGTTGCCCATACTTTTTCAAAAACATATTCATACATTATCGGATTTACATCAAATGCTTCTAATGTAGAACCTATGCCCCACATATTTTTATTGCTTGCAAGAGCATTTTCAATACGCTCTTCGACAGTGTCTATATTCCCTGCCAACATTGTATTTCCACCAAAATTACCTAAGTAGCACCAAATAAAGGGTTGTCCAAAAAACGAGTCGGTCATTTTCCAAACTTCTTTGTTTTCGCAATAGTAATCCAATAACATCATTTTATTTTGTGGTACAGCTTTTACCATAGCCTCAATACGTTCGTTGGTCCAATTTTCTCTTTCAAAATAAAATATCCAAGACATTTGTAGCCAAGTTGCCTCTGCATCTATCTCTTTTATGGAGGTATATATAGTGTTTGAAACAGTCGCTAAATATTCTGGCTCCCAGCTTGGAGGGTGTACTTCGTTAAACGGATCTGCTCCATAAACGTGGTCTGTTCCAAAAGCTTCTGTTTGTTTTTCTAAAAATTTATGTTGAATTTCTTTAAAAATGGGATCTAATGGGTCTAAAAAGAAACTACGGTATTCATCCTTAAAGCCCCCCCAAGAACTTAATTGATTTATTTTAGCTTTAGGAAAAATAGTCTTTAATGCTTCAGGTACATGCCCAGCAAATGCTGGTAATACAGGCTTCATACCCAATTCGCGTTCACGCTCTACTATTTGCTTTTGCAATTCTTTTTGATGCGTTAACCAAGATTTCGGTAAAGGCCCTCCCCATTTATCTAAATTAGACATTCGGTGCCAAGGTAAATGTGCGGGACCCGTAAAGTATGTTCTAATCTGCTCGTCAGACAAACCGTATTCTTTCCAAACCTCATACCATATGGATTCTTGACCCGTAATAGCCAATGGCATATTGATACCGTTTAGTGCCATCCAATCGATAAAACGCTCCCAATCCTTCCACTGCCACCAAGGCATGGTATAGCCAAATGTGCAATAATTTAGAAAAAAACGATTTTCTACCCTAGCCGATTTGGATATTTTTTTTGAAATTAACGGTAAGTTTTCAGGTAAGTTAATTTTATCATTGGCGTACCATGACACATAGGTATTGCAATATTTTTTTAAATAGTAATTTAAGCCTACGGCCATTGAGTTATAATTGTTACCGCTTATTATTATTTTCTGATCAACAGATTGAATTTCAAAAATATCTTTATCGGAATTTATTAGCTTAAATTCAAAATTATCGATATAATTCGGAACAAGGCGTTCCAGCAAAGCACTTATAGGATTATCTGGTTGATCAGAGATATTTTTAGGGATGCTTTCATTACATGCCAATAGCAAACCAAAAACAAAAAACAAAACAATTTTAATTGAAAAATTACGCATAATTTAAGGTATGGGAAAGTTAAGGGCATATAAACTACACCCCTAACTAAATTACTAACTCAAATAAAAAACTTATTATTTACTCTATAAATCATTACTATTTATTGAACTGATTTAATATCCTGGATTTTGTGTCAATAATGAATTTGACTGAATTTCAGAAAATGGTATAGGCATAAAATACATTTTGTCATCCCAAACACGATTATTATCCAATACTCTTGTAGTATAAGAATAGCTATCAACCGGGGGATTTTGTGAATTATCTCTTATAATATCAACACCATATGCATTTGTGCTTAAAACCTGAGGAGCGATCATCCATCGTGTAATATCGTACCATCGAAGATTTTCAAAAGCAAACTCTACACGCCTTTCATTTCTATATCGATCTCTTAAGTCATCACCAGACAAACCGATAAGGTCCGGTAAACCCGCTCTGTTGCGAACGACATTTAATGCATCCATTGCTTTTTGATCGTTGTCTAGTTCAGCTTCTGCTTCCGCAACAATCAAATACATTTCAGCAAACCTGAAATGGATCCAAGGTTTGTAAGCTTCTCTAATACCTCTAAGTGGTTGTGAAGGATCTGCTCTTTTTAAAATATTGTACGACGAATTTAAATTTGTAGTATAGGAATTTCCATTTTTGCTATCATCACCACCAGCATCTTTATGATAGGTTACCGTGATTGTTCCATCACCGTTGTCAAAACTATCGGTAACACCTGATAGACCTGGTACAATTGAACCTTGGTGAATAATACTTTTGTTTAATCTAGGATCTCTGTTTGCATAAGGATTTTGAGGATTGTATGCAGAAGTAGGATCGTTAATAGGTTTTCCATTTTCCGTTTCATACGAATCTACCAATGATTGTAATGGCTGGGCGAATCCCAAATCTACATCTTGGTACACAAAAGGCAAATAATATCTATCGGCCGACGTAACACCAAATAAATTAAAGGGGATATGTTCAGAATTAAAAGTACGGGCAAATATAATTTCGTTAGAATAATTCGGGGCTTTAAAAATATCGGCATAATCAGGCTCTAAGCTAAAAGTCCCTAAATCGATTACAGCTTGGGCCGCATTTCTAGCTTGTGCCAATTTATCGGCATCATAAGCACCATTGTTGTGCAACGGACTGGCCGCGTATAACAAAATGCGAGCCTTTAGTGCCAATGCCGCCCCTTTACTGGCTCTTCCGTTAAAGGCAATATCTGGTAGTTCATCAACCGCTTTATCCAATTCTGAAACAATAAAATTAACCACCTCTTGATAAGGTGTTTTTGCTTTGTCAAAATTTTCTTGATCTAAACTGGGTAGGTCAGTAACTAAAATCACATCACCATACAAAGAAACCAAGTCTGCATAGAGCCAAGCTCTAATGAACCTCATTTCACCAGTTAACCTTGTTTTTATATCACTATCAATAGTACTGTCGTCTATTCTTGAAAAGAAAAAATTGACATCTCGTATATTGCCATAATCCCCCGACCATCTATTTTGGGGAATTCCCGATGATGGCGTAGTAAGCCCCTGATTATAAGCCTTAGCCGCTCCGTTACTAGAAGCATTTACATCATCCGAAATAGCATCTGAGTTTTGTAATCCGAAATCGAAATGCGGAAATGAATAATATCTTCCGTTAACATAAAATTCGAGCAAATCTTCACTAGCAAAAATATCCGCTTCAGAAATATCAGTGGCTGGAGTTATATCCAATAAGTCTTCACTACAAGAAACCGTTAGTAGAGTTAGTATCGAAAATAAAACCACCTTTCTTAAATTTTTATTTAAGATGATTTGAATTTGATTAATATATTTCATTATTATTTGTTTTAATTATTAAAATCTTGCCAACTAAAATTAGAAACTCAGCTCAATTCCTAAGTTATATAATTTTCTTAGCGGCCTATTGTATCCTAAGCCGTTGGTCTGCTCAACATCTGCAAAGTCAAGTTTGTTAAATTTACTGAATGTCAATAAATTAGAACCGCTCAGGTAGATTCTGAGACTTTTTATGCCTAACTTAGAAATACTGTTTTCAGGAACTCTATACCCTAATTGTACATTTTTCAGTCTGAAAAAAGACGTGTTATAGGTAAAGAAATTATTTTCATAATTGGTATAGCCGTTGAATGCCGATTGTGTTCCTCCAATTGATGGTAAAGAGGCGTTAGGCGTATCTGGAGTCCAAGCATTTTCTGCAAAATAATTTGCCGATGATGTACCTTCGTTAAGAAAAGATGCCAATGACAACACAGAACCCGATTGTCCTTGCCAAAAGGTTGACAGCTCAAAATTTTTGTAAGATCCTTTTAATGAAATACCATATTGAGTTGTAGGTAAATCGGATTTTTTCATAATGATTCTATCAGCAGTAGTAATCTCTCCATCATTATTGGTATCTGCATATATAAGATCACCTATTTGAGAGCCTGGTCTAGATGGAAAAGTATCAAAGTCACTTTGAGATCTATAAATACCTATTGCATCATAAATCAATCTACTACCTATAGGTTGCCCCTCTAATATTTGATAATCTTCTTCAGGTTTTGGAGAATCGTTAAACACCAGCTCATTTTGTGCATACGAGAAATTACCACCAAGGTCAAACCGAACTTTACCAATATTGAAGTTATAGCCCATCGCTGCTTCAAAACCGTGATTTTTTGTTTTTCCAATATTTTCTGAAGGTGGGTTTAAACCTGTATATGTGGGAATAGTAACATTTCTTTTCGCAAGAATATCTTCACGTTTTTCTGAAAAGTAGGTCAACTCTAAACTTACTTGATCTGAGAAAAGTCGGGTTTCCAAACCTAAATCCCAAGAAGTAGCGGTCTCCCAAGTAATATTTGGGTTTGGGTCAACACCTACCGGAGATAAAATCAACAGATTTGTTCCTTCCAATGGAATAGCACTGTTATTATCAGCATTTGGGCTTAAATAAAATACACCTCCGCCCTGACTTGGATTTTGAAAGCGTTGTAAATATTGAAAAGGACTAACTCTATCATTTCCTGTAACACCCCAAGTACCTCTTAATTTTAAGAAACTTAAGGTTTTATTACCAGCCAGAAATTTCTCTTTGGACAATACCCAACCCGCCGAAGCGTAAGGAAAAAATCCAAAACGCTTTCCTTTAGGAAAAATATAACTTCCGTCATATCTAAATCCAAAAGAGGTAAGATATTTGCCCTCATAATCATAAGATAACCTTCCAATATAAGCCTGTCTTGCTAATTCGCCCAACGCACTGTTCGTTGTCTGGGTATTAGGATCTCCTTGACTTAAATAAGGTAGGTCTTCGCTAATTAACCCACCTCTTCTGGAAAGAGAGTTTGCATTATTGTTGGTTTTATTTTGCTCATATGCAATAAAAGTCTCAACGGTATGCGATCCAAACGAATGTTGATAACCTAATTTTGCATTATAAGTTAGAGATAATTGTCTGAAATACTCATCCGATACCGAAATATCCAAGCCCAACCTACTTTCGGTGAGGGTTCCATCAGCTTCTGTTATGTATTGAAAAGGGTTGTTATTGAATGAATTTACATAATTTTGAGTGTAATCAATGGCAACCCAAGAATTAAATGAAAGTCCTTCTAAAAAGGGAATATCATAATTAAGTTTTAACGTACCGTTATAAAGTGTGTTTGTTCTTTTTACCTTACCGGCCTGTTCTTGTATATAAGCAAATGGATTATCCTGATTATTTAACAGACGAATAAACTTTCCATCGGACTGATAAGATTCATTCAATGGTATTACTTTAGATGCATTATCCACAGCCTGAAACATATATGGCGGTGATTTAACATATTCTAACCTTCCTGCCAAATCCAAACCTATGGTAAGGTTTTTACTAGGGCTAAAATCAACATTGGAACGCACGTTATATTGTGAAAAATCTGTTACATTATCATTGTTAACTATTGGTCCCTGATCTACTAAGCCTATTGAACCAAAGTATTTGATATTATCAGAACCCCCTCTAACAGAAAGGTTATGACGTTGTTCAAAAGATGTCTCATCGAAAAGCTCGTTCCAAAAATCAATTCCATTAAAATTGCCCGACTGAAATTGTTGCAGCTCGCCAGAAGTATATAATGCTTGCTGTCCACTTCTTTCTCTTATGGCATTAACTTGTCTTGCATAATTGTAAGGAGTTGCCCCTTTTGTAACCGTTGTTGGATTTGACAATGAAGTACTAGAATTTACAGTAATAACTGCCCCACCTTTCTGCCCTCGTTTAGTAGTTACCAATATTACCCCATTTGCTGCCCGTGCTCCATAAACGGATGCCGAGGCGTCTTTCAGCACACTTATTGTCTCAATGTCTTGCGGATCTAATCTCGAAAGACCGTCTCTACCCACAACACCATCTACAACTACTAACACCGAATTATCCCCAAAGGTACCTCGTCCACGGATTAAAATGTTTAAAGATTCCTGTCCCGGATCACTGGTTCTTTGGTTGATAAACAAACCGGGCAATCTACCCGATAAAGAGGTTGCATAATTTACCGCTGGACTTTCTTTAATTTCCGAACCTTTTACCTGAGCTACAGATGATGTTAACTCAGATCGTTTTTTTGTTCCGTATCCCACAACTACAACCTCATCCAAACTGGCAGCGTCTTCCTCTAAAGATATGTCTATTACATCTCGGTTATCAACCTCTATTTCTTGTGTTTTAAAACCGATAAATGAAAATACCAATACAGCATCACTTTCAACATTAGAAATAGTATAGTTGCCATCAAAATCTGTAGAAGTACCATTGGTTGTTCCTTTAACCAAAACTGTAACTCCAGGTAATGGCCCATCTTTTGATGTTACTGTTCCTGTAACTTGTTTTTGAGCTATAATACTTGTTGTAAAAAACAATAGCATAAAAAACAAATTAATTTTTAAATGATTTTTTTTCATAAATTAAATGATTAATTGTTAGTAGGTACAAATCTAATTTATCATTAAAATTATAAAGTATAATTTTTAATCAGAATGGTTTAATAATCAATCTATTTTATATATAGAGCATGTGCTAGTATTGAAATTATTTAATAAAACCTTAATTTTACTTTATGAACTGGTTTAAAATAATAATCAAAAAAAAGAGCATCTAAATTCAATTATGGCCAAGTCACATACATTCCGCTTACTTTTTTTGACAACGTGGTTTTTTGTGTCAATGTTTGCACATGCCCAAACACCGAAACTTTCTTTTGAAGAGTTCGTTATAGAAGATGGGTTGGCGTCAGTAAATTGTATTTTAAGGGATAGAGAAGGTTTTATGTGGTTTGGCGGCACACATGGGTTGTATAGGTATGATGGTTATAAATTCAAAATATTTACTTCAGATGATGCTAATTTAAGTACTTTAAGTAACAATAACGTTGTTTCCCTTTATGAGGATAACCAAGGTTTTATTTGGGTAGGAACCATGCGAGGAGGTATTAATAAATACAATCCAAAAACCGAGACCTTTACAAACTATAAAAATACAGAACACCCTATATTTAATACCAATTACATTACTTGTATAACGGGTGATAGCGATAATACCATTTGGTTCGGTACTTTTGGCGATGGTCTCTTTAGCTTTAATAAAAAAACCAACACTTATAATAAATTTTTTGACTCGATTAACAGTAAAAAAACGATCAGCAATAATTCGGTTTTTTCTGTGGTTGTTACCAATACTAAAGTTTGGATTACCACAAATTCTGGAATTTTAGACTGTTACGACAAAGCATCAGAGGCTTTCACCTACTATAGATATAACAAAATCAACTATCAAAGCACTAGAACCGGACAGCGTTTGTTGCTTGATTCTTTTAATAATTTATGGATTGCTACCGAAGACAATGGCCTTTACAAATTTGAAATAAATTCAAAATCTTTTGAACATTACGAAAAAGGAGATTCACGTAATGCAATAAATTCGAATGAGGTAACGGATATAAAGGAAGGTAACCCCGGAGAAATTTGGATGACCACCTATGGAGGTCTTAATCTAATTGACATCAACACCAATAAGGTCTCTTCCTATCAAAATGATATTTATGACAAGTACAGCATTACCAATAACGTATCCTATTGCCTGTTTATTGATAATGATGGTACGCTCTGGATGGGTATGGGAGACGGTACCGTCAACAAAACGATTGACTCTCCTTTTGAAATCTATCAGACCTCATTCTCAAAAGATGTAAGCAGTTTAAGTTTTAATGTTATTGGGGCACTTTATGTAAGCGACAATACATTATGGATTGGTACTGGAGGTGGAGGATTGGATAGGTTTAATCTAAATACCAATACGTTCTATAATTATAAAAATAATCCTAAAGATAAAACCTCCTTACCTTCAGATATTGTTATGACGGTTCTTGAAGATAAGGACAATACCATCTGGACCGGTAATTTTAAAAACAGTATCATTGGTTATAAATCAAAAGGGTCCGATGCTTTTTTTGAAGCTTCTTTTAAATCAAAAACTATAAATAATTACAATAAACTATCCGTTTTTGATTTGGTCGAGGATAATAATCAGCGTATTTGGATCGCTACCTATAACGATGGTTTATATAGTTATAACAAAACGACTAAAGAACTCGTTCATTTTAATAAAACCAACTCAAAAAATACATTGCTTACGGATAAGTTGTTACGTCTTTTGGTCGATAAAAATAATAACCTATGGATCGGTACCTTGGACAAAGGTGTGCAAATCTATAATTTAGAAAGAGAAATATTTAATTCTCTATCCGATCTTGGCAGTAAAGATTCTATCAATTTAAATTACCCTATTAAAGATCTTTATGAAGATAATAAAGGCACTATCTGGATAGCGACCGAAGGTAACGGTATTTATTATTTTGACCCTAAATCAAAAGAACTTAATACCATAACTATGGATAATGGTCTGCCAAGCAATTCTGTTTACGGTATCATTCAAGATAATGAAAACGATTACTGGTTTAGCACTAATAAAGGAATAGTTGGTTATACCTCAAAAAACAAAAAAATAGCTGTTTACAATACCAATGATGGCTTACCTACGAACGATTTTGAATCAGGTGCAATCGCTAAAGCTAATGACGGTAAATTGTTTTTCGGCAGTAAAAAAGGGCTGATCGCATTTTATCCTGAAAATTTAATAAGTACTGTAAGCCCTATAAATTTAATGATTACAAATTTTAGAATATTTAATGATGATGTTAATGTATTTGAAAAAATAGACAATTACCAACCTTTAGATTCGTCAATAGCTTATACAAAGTCTTTAAAACTTCCCTATTTTCTCGATAACTTTGGTTTTGAGTTTGCAGCTCCAGGATATAGTGCTCCACACAATATTGAATACCAATATATGCTTGAAGGTATTGACGATAGGTGGTTAAGCACAAGTTCAGAACGTCATTTTGCAAATTATTCTAACATTCCCCACGGTGATTATATTTTTAAAGTAAAAGCCTTTGAAGAAAATGGTCCAGCGGATAATTTTGTCGAAAAAAGTATTAAAATTAAAATAACACCTGTTTGGTGGCAAACCAAACTAGCCTATTTAATCTATTTTTTAACAATAAGCTCTCTTATTTATTACATTTATACAAGTGTACAAGGTAGAATTCGGCTTAAAAACGAACTTTTAATAGAAAAATACAAACATGATAAAGATGAAGAACTGCATCAATCTAAAATTAATTTTTTTACCAATATTTCTCATGAACTGAGAACATCATTGACTTTAATTCTATCTCCCTTAGCAGAATTTTCAAAAGTAAAAGCGAAGAATAATAGGGTCAATAATTTAATAATGACTATGAACAGAAATGGTCAAAGGCTTTTAAGTTTGATAAACCAGATATTGGACTTTAGAAAAATGGAATATCGAGTTAGCAAGCTACAAGTTCAAGAGATTGATATTAAATCATTTTTTGTAGAGTTGTGTATCCCATTTTATCAGTATGCAGATGAAAAGAAAATTCAGTTTCAATTAACGGTTTCCAATAGTTGTAAAAAAGGTTGGATAGATTCGAATAAACTGGAAATAATTGTATATAATATTTTGTCAAATGCATTTAAGTTTACCAACACGAATATTGATATAAATGTAGATCTGGATGAACGAGATGAAAAACTTATTATTAAGGTTAAAGATAACGGTAAAGGTATATTTAAAGAAGATATTGATAAAATTTTTGAAAACTTTTATCAAGCAAAATCCATTGAGAACAATAACCTAGACACTACTGGAAGTGGCATCGGTTTGGCTATTGCCAAAAATTTGACAGACCTGCATTATGGAGAAATAAGCGTAAAAAGCCAACCTAGTGAATTTACCGTTTTTAAAATTATTATACCTATTGCAGGAAAATTTTATAACGATGATGAAATCAGTAACGTTTTAAAAGATGAAATAAGAATTGAGGACGACACCTTTCGTAATCTTGAAAAGATAGAGGATAGTTTCGAAGAAACTTCCACTAAGAAACTTCCCATAATGTTGATCGTAGAGGATAATTTTGAAATTAGAAACCTGATTAAAAATTATTTTAAAACATACTACAATGTCCATGATTCGTCTAACGGTTTAGATGGTTTTAATAATGCACTTGAAATTATTCCCGACATCATTATATCAGATATCATGATGCCAAAAATGAACGGACTCGAACTTTGTAAAAAATTAAAAACCGATGAACGGACTTCTCACATTCCAATTATAATGTTGACGGCAAGAGTTTCACATGGTTTTAAAATTGAAGGATATGAGTATGGTGCGGATGACTATATAACGAAACCGTTTGATATAGAACTCTTAAATGCAAGGGTTAAAAATTTGGTTGAGTCGAGAAGAATTCTGCGAGAAACATTTAGAAAAGAGGTTTTATTAAAACCAAAGGATATAGCCATAAATAATGTTGATGAAATTTTTATCGAGAAAATTATGAGTATTGTTGAAGAACACATGTCTGATTCCAAGTTTTCGGTTGCCAAATTAGCTTTGGAAATAGGAATGAGCCATTCTGTATTGTATCGGAAAATAATGGCCTTGACGGGACAAAACATTAATGAATTTTTAAAATCGGTTAAATTGGCCAGAGCCTCACAATTAATTGTAGAAAGTGACTATTCAATTAACGAAATCAGTGATATGACAGGCTTTTCAAACCCTAAATATTTCAGCACCTGTTTTAAGAAAAAATTTGGTGCAACGCCAAGTAGGTATAAAAAACAAGCCTAATTATTTTGTTTAAGATTACATGAAAAATTAATAATGCTAGAATATTGGAGCTAAGTGAGCCTTGTGACTAAATACTTACAAACTGATATCTTTCGAAGATCTACACTACATAAATAATATTTTTTTAGAAATAAAAAAACCTCAAATATTTGATTGTCAAATATTTGAGGTTTTATGTGGTGGGCAATGAGGGATTCGAACCCCCGACCCCCTCGGTGTAAACGAGGTGCTCTGAACCAACTGAGCTAATTGCCCTATTTCATTATTTGTGGACTCTGAACCTCCCGATAGCTATCGGGATGAGCTAATTGCCCTAAAGCGGTTGCAAATATAAATTAGTTTTTTATTACAGCAAAGGTTTTTTTACAAAATAATCAAATCAACTTCAAACTACTTCAGCAACTACAAAAGTACTTCCACCAACAAAAATCAAATCATCGCTTTTTGCATTCTTTTTTGCAGCTGATAGAGCTGTTAATACTGAAGTGTAGGCTTCGCCTAATAATTGGTATTTATTGGCCTGGCTTTTTAAATCTAATACGTCTAAGCCTCTTGGAATATTAGGTTTACAGAAATAATAAGTGGCATTCTTTGGGAATAACGGTAAAATACTACTTAAGTCTTTGTCGTTAACAACGCCTATTACAATATGTAATTTATCAAAATTTTGTTCGTTCAACTGCTTTGAAACATAATTTAAACCCTCCCTGTTATGTGCGGTATCACAAATAATTAATGGATTATGACTCAAAACTTGCCATCTGCCCAACAAACCCGTATTTTTTACAACATTTAACAATCCTCTTTTTATATTGTTTTCAGAAATGCCAAATCCATTATTTCTTAAAATATGTAAAGTTTGGACGACGGCTTTACTATTTTTCAGCTGATAAATACCCAACAGATCACTTTGATAGTTTTCTATAATTTCATCTTCAGCAAAAAAAATAGGTGCATTGAGAGACAATGCTTTTTTTAAAAAAACTTCTTGAACCTCTTTTTGACTTTCACTTATAACGACGGGAATAGTTGCTTTAATGATCCCCGCCTTCTCAAATGCTATTTCTTTTAAAGTATTTCCCAACATTTGCATATGGTCAAACCCGATATTGGTAATTACGGAGACTACAGGAGTAATAATATTGGTGGAATCCAATCTTCCACCAAGACCAACTTCGATTAAGGCTATGTCAACTTCTTGCTCCGCAAAATAATTGAATGCCATACCCACAGTCATTTCAAAAAAAGACAGTTTTTGTTGCTCTAAAAAAGTTTTGTTTTCCGCAATAAAATCGACAACTTTTTTTTTGGGAATACAATTTCCATCAACTTTAATACGTTCTCTAAAATCTTTTAAATGTGGTGAGGTATAGAGTCCAACTTTATAACCTGCTTCTTGCAAAACAGACGCCAACATGTGACTCGTAGAGCCTTTACCATTTGTACCTGCAATATGTACACTTTTAAATTTTTGATGTGGATTGTCAAGTTTTTCTACCAATGCCAATGTATTGGTCAAATCTTTTTTAAATGCGGTTTTACCTTGACGTTGATACATTGGAAGCTGGGAAAACATCCAATTTAAAGTTTCTTGATAGGAACTCAATGTTTAATTGGCTAATGTGAAGTTATAAATAATACTACCTACCTGTTTTGTCGGTGCATTGCTGTCAGCATTGAATTTTGTTTTTAGTGCGGCTTCTTCCGCTCTTTTAATCAAACAAGGTGCGGAGTTGGTTGTTCCTTTTATTCCTCCTCTAGCAGTTAAAACCCTTCCACTTTTGTCAACAGAAATACTTACCACAACTTTACCCTGCTCGTTACAATCGTAAGTGGGTTTTGGGGTAGATGTTGCTTTTCTGTTTCCTAAACGATAATTTCCACCGCTTCCGCCACTACCATTTCCATAATATCCGCTTGCATTTTTATCGCCATTTGGGTCTCCTTTGTCGCCAGCTTTATTGTCGTCTCCATCGCCACCATTTCCAGTGCCTCCAGTTCCGTTTCCTTTACTATTGCCTTTGTTCAGCCCTCCTAACAAATTATCGATTCCTTTTCTTTTAGCAGCTTTTTCCTGTGCTTCCTTAGCTTCTTTAGCCGCTTGGGCAGCTGCTTTTTGCTTTTTGATGCGTTCCGCTTTTAACTTGGCTTCTCTTTCTGCTCTCTGCTCGGCTTCTTTTATTCTTTTTTGAGTTTCTTCTGCCTTACGTTTTGCTTCTTTCTCTTTGTTTATTTTGATGCTTTCCGCATTATCATTTGTGATAACGTCTTCAGCTTTTGTAGGTGTGGAAACTGGTTCTGTAGGAGTTTCTTGAACTTCTTGAACTTCCTCAACAATCTCTTCAACTTGTTCTTGTTCCACTTCTTCAACTTGCTCCTGAGGTGCAGAAGATGCAGGTGCAGGTTCCGATTGCGTATTACCACTACCAACATCAGAAGTGCCAAAATTTACGGCAATACCGTATTCCTCCGGTGGATCTAAATATTTCAATCCGAAAGTAAAAATCAAAAACAATATCACTGCCATAATAATGGTGGTTAATACTGCTGATTTTCGTTTATATTCTGTATCTAAAAGTTCCATTTTAATTCGGTCTTACCGCTAAAATTACTTTGTATTTATTTCTATTGGCAATATCCATTATGCTCACTGCCTTTTCGATAGGCACGCCTTCTTCGGCACGTAACACTATTGTCGGGTTTTCCTGATTGGACAATAAAGATAATAAACTTTGCTCTATTTCATTCTCGCCCACTTTTTTTCTATCTATATAAAAATCCAATCCTTTAGTGATACTTACCGCAACGGATTTATTATTTTCCGTTTTACCTTCTGCCTTTGGCAATAAAATATCCAAGGCATTTACGGTAACCAACGTGGATGTTAACATAAAAAATATCAATAACAAAAATACAATATCCGTCATGGACGACATATTAAATTCTGGACTTACCTTATTTCTACCTCTAAAATTCATCTTTATGCAGGTTCGTTTAATAAGTCAAGGAAATCCACCGATTGTGCTTCCATTTGATACACAACCTTATTGGTACGTACCACAATATGATTATAAGCTATATATGCTATAATACCTACAATTAACCCTGCTACTGTGGTAGTCATAGCCGTATATAATCCGTCAGATAACATTTTTATATCTATTTGCCCACCTGAATTCGCTATTTCGTGTATTGCAACAATCATTCCAATTACGGTACCTAAGAAACCGATCATCGGAGCAGCACCGGCAATGGTTGCGATAACGCTTACGTTTCTCTCTAATTTATAAATCTCAAGTTTACCTGCATTTTCAATAGCGGTATTTATATCCTCTAAGGGTTTTCCAATTCGCGAAACCCCTTTTTCTATCAACCTCGCTGCTGGTGATTTTGCTTGGGCACATAAAATTTTTGCCGCTTCCAGTTTACCATTTGAAACGTGATCTCTAATTTGGTTCATAAAATTTTTATCCATTTTTGAAGCTGCTTTTATCGCTAAATAGCGTTCAAAATAAATGTAGAGTGCAACTGCCAACAGTACGACTAAAATTGCAATAATAATTTGACCTCCAAGTCCACCCTCCATAATGAGGTCGTAAATGGATAAAGTTTTTTCTTCTGGAATAAGTTCGTCTAAGTTTTCTTGAGCAGTATCAATACCTTCTTGGATTGCGAGTAACATATAATAATAGTAGTTTAAGGGATAATAGATAGCTAACGAAATAATTCAGTAAAAATTGTTTGATTTTTTAAAAAAAATCCCACCAGTTGGCGGGAATAAAAAATTTCATGAAAAATTTTGTATTTCACCTCACCCGTAACTTCTTTTTGGAAGTTACGACCTCTCCCAAGCCCGCCTTCCGGACGGGCAGGGAGAGGTGAATTAGAAACTCCGAGGCAGAGCCATCGGAGAATCTTTTTTAATAGTTTACAAAG
The DNA here is from genome assembly GCF_034296135.1 of Aureibaculum koreense. Classification (NCBI taxonomy): domain Bacteria; kingdom Pseudomonadati; phylum Bacteroidota; class Flavobacteriia; order Flavobacteriales; family Flavobacteriaceae; genus Aureibaculum; species Aureibaculum koreense. Next base: position 42,206 of record NZ_JAXKVV010000015.1, on the reverse strand, counting down.
ATTCCATAAAGAGCAGGGCAAAATAACCGACAATGAATCCTATAGCTGCTAGCCAAGTAATTTTTTTAAGGTACCATATAAAATCTATCTTTTCCATACCCATTGCGGCAACACCAGCTGCGGAACCAATAATCAACATACTACCTCCAGTTCCGGCAGAATAAGCAATTAAATGCCATAGCTTAGCATCCATTGGCATATCGTACATTCCCATTGATGCAGCTACCAATGGTACGTTATCAATTATGGCACTTAATATACCCAAAATAAAGATTACGACCGACTGATTAGGAATGGCATTATTGAGAATTTCAGCTACATACCTTAACGTACCCACTTGAACCTCTACACCATCAATATTTACACTTCCGTAAACCAATGCTTCTAAAGCCGCAACGGCCATTAATATACCCAAGAAAAATAAAATACTGGACATTTCAATTCTCGATAACGCTTTGTGTGCGGAATACAGATGTTTACGTTCATTGGTAAAATCTTCTTCGGGATGAATATATTCAGAAACCAACCAAACCACACCTAATGCCAACATCATTCCCAAATAAGGAGGCAAATGCGTTAATGTTTTAAAAATAGGCACTGAAACTATCATTCCCAGTCCTAAAAACAACATTGTTCTACTACTTAACAATGATTTTTCTTCTTCGTTATACTCGTTGGTATCTACCTCAACTTTACCTTTAAAGGCAGGTAATAATGTGGCAATAAATACTGGAACAACCATACAAATTATAGAAGGTAAAATCAGTCTTTCTACCAAATGCAACGCTGAAACTTTTTTACCGATCCATAACATGGTGGTGGTAACATCACCAATTGGTGACCACGCACCACCGGCATTGGCAGCAATTACAATCATACCCGCAAACCATAATCTGTCCGTTCTTTCAGGTATTAGTTTTCTCAATAAAGTTATTAATACAATTGTAGCAGTTAAATTATCTATAATCGCAGATAAAATAAAGGCTAAAATGGCTAAAATCCATAACAATTTTTTCTTACTTTTTGTTTTTACCCAACTCTTTAGTACATCAAAACCCCTGTGCAAATCAACAATTTCTACTATGGTCATCGCACCAATTAGAAAGACCAAAATCTCAGCTGTTTTACCGAGATGGTGCAACAGCATATTGGTAAAACCTTCTTCTGCATGATGTTGATCACCACCACCTAAAAAACTAAAAACGTTTTCGTGCCCATCAACAACATTAAACCAACCCTGTTGAAAGCCGATAGCCAATAACGCCCACATTATAGCTGCCATAAGCAAAGCGGGTACGGTTTTATCTAATTTTAAAGGATGCTCTAAAGTAATTGCCAAATAGCCTATTACAAAAACGAGGATGATTACTGCGGTCATGGTTTGATTTTTAGAATGGGTTAAATATATAAAATTAAATCAACTGCTCCAACGCAATTTCGAATCCTGTTTTACAAATGTCTGTTTTATAAGGGTGTAAGTTGTGAATTTTTTCTAAAGCATTGTAAATAGTCTGAGAAGTGTCCTTAAAAATGGCTTCATCTCGCATCGGGAGCTCAACTTTACTTTCCATTAAATAGGCAAAAACCCGTGCAATTCCACAATTTGAAACAAAATCTGGCAATAAACTAATTTGCTTATCGGTGTATTCCATAATTGGTCCAAAGAAAATTTCTTTATCTGCAAACGGGACATTCGCTCCAGGGGAAATCACCTCTAAACCGGTTTCTATCATCGTAGAGATTTGATCCTTAGTGATTAATCTCGATGCAGCGGCAGGGATAAAAATCTCTGTTGGAATTGACCAAATACGTTGATTCATTTCCTCAAACGGAATCATTTTTTTGGCCACCAGCATATTTCCTCTTTTATTCAAGAACATTTGCTTTACCTCGGCTGAGCTAAATCCGTTTTCATTGATAACACCCCCACTCCTGTCAATAATACCTACAATTTTTGCACCTAACTGATCTAAATAATAGGCAGCAGCTGACCCTACATTTCCAAAACCTTGAACAATAGCTCTTTTTCCTTGAATGCCTTGCCTACCGGCAGGCAAGTTACCACCAAAAATATCATAATAATGCTTTACGGCCTCGGCAACGCCAAAACCGGTCATCATATCGGCCACAGTATATTTTCTAGAAACTTTTGGGGTGAATTTTGTGTCTTCAATTACTTTGATTACACCATGGCGTAACTGACCAATTCGATTGATTTTTTCGGCCTCAGTTGGCTGAAAATGCCCGTTAAAAACACCTTCTTGTGGATGCCAAACACCACATTCTTCGGTAAGCGGAATTACATCATGGATTTCATCAACATTCAAATCTCCACCGGTACCATAATAATGTTTTAGTAAAGGTGAAACTGCTTTGTACCAACGTTCCAAAACCCCTCTTTTTCTAATATCATTTGGATCAAAATTTATACCCGATTTTGCCCCGCCAATAGCTGGTCCAGAAACCGTAAATTTTACTTCCATGGTCTTTGCTAAGGATAGCACTTCGTTCATATCTAAACCTTTACGCATTCTTGTACCGCCACCTGCTGCCCCGCCTCGTAATGAGTTTATGACGGTCCAACCTTCCGCTTCTGTTTCTGAGTCTTGCCAATGGAAAACTATTTCTGGCTTTTTATCTTCGTATTTTTTTAATAAATCTTTCATTTTATTACAATTCAATTAAACATTAACATCTTTAAAACAAGTAAAAACTTAATTTTCTTAAATAAACATCTTTAATGTAGTTATAACTGATTCATAATAATTGATGTTTAAAAAATTTATACTTTAGGGTAATATATTTTTCCGGAAGAATGATCCTTGTTTGCTCCTGTTACAGAACTTAATACATTATTTTCTCCTCTTAATTTTAACAATCCTAAAAAAGCAAAAATCAGTGCTTCCTTAAAATCAATCAATTCTTTTGAGACTAATTCAATTTTTTGATTGGAATAAAATTCAATCCGCTCAATTAAAAAATCGTTAAATGCCCCTCCTCCTGTAATTAATGTGTTGGAGTCTTTAACAATCAAACTAGAAATTTGGATGGCTATATGTTCCACAAAAGTCCTTAAAATATCTTTTATTTCAAGTTGAGACGTATCAATCAAAGGAAAAACAATATCTATCACCCATTCCAAACCTAATGACTTAGGCGGATTCATTTTATAGAACGGTAAACCATTCAACCTATTTAGCAATGTCTGGTCTATACTACCTGATTTAGCCAGCTGCCCTTTATCGTCATAAGGCAAACCAATTTTATTTGTATAATGATTCATTACAATATTGACCGGACAAATATCAAAGGCGATTCTTTGCCCTTCTTTATCAAAAGAAATATTGGCAAATCCACCAAGATTAATACAATAATCATAGTTAGCAAATAATAGCTTATCACCAATTGGAACCAATGGAGCCCCTTGACCACCCATGTTAACATCCTGTGTCCTAAAATCACAAACTACTATATGATTGGTAGCATCGGCAATTGACTGACCATCTCCTATTTGCAATGTAACCCCTTGTTTAGGTTTATGAAAAACAGTATGTCCATGTGAAGCGATAAAACCCAAGTTTTCAATATTATTCTCAGCTGTAAAAGCATTTATAATAGTGCCTAAATAGTTGCCATATTCTAAATCCAGTTTATGTAAAGATTGCTTATCCGTAGTAAACGCCTTGACTAATTTACTTTTCCAATTATTGTTATATGGGTATGTTTTTGCCTTTAGAATTTCAAAGTCATACCTATCTGAAACATTAAATTTTAGGTAGCATAAATCAATTCCGTCCAAGGAAGTGCCACTCATTAAACCGATACCAAAATAGCTTTGATTATTCATTCTGTAAAAATACAACAAGATTTTTATAAAAAATGTATATTTGATGTCGAAAACACTTATTCAAATAAATATTATATAATGGATTTTAAACTTACAGAAGAACATATCATGATTCGCGATGCGGCTCGCGAGTTTGCCAGAACAGAATTATTGCCTGGAGTTATTGAACGAGATGAAAAACAGGAATTCCCCACAGAACAAATTAAAAAAATGGGTGAACTCGGTTTCTTAGGTATGATGGTCGACCCTAAATATGGTGGTGGCGGTATGGATACCATCTCTTACGTATTGGCAATGGAAGAAATTTCGAAAGTAGATGCTTCAGCTTCTGTGGTGATGTCCGTAAATAATTCTTTGGTATGTTGGGGTATTGAAACTTTTGGAACCGAAGAACAAAAACAAAAATATTTAACCCGATTGGCGACTGGTGAAATTATCGGTGCTTTTTGCCTTAGCGAACCCGAAGCTGGTAGTGATGCCACCTCACAAAAAACAACTGCCATTGATAAAGGCGACCATTATATATTAAACGGTACAAAAAACTGGATTACCAATGGAAATACTGCCAGTGTCTATCTGGTAATTGCTCAGACAGATGCAGAAAAAGGTCACAAAGGCATCAATGTACTAATAGTTGATAGAGATATGGATGGTTTTGTAATCGGCCCCAAAGAAAATAAATTGGGCATTAGAGGTTCAGACACTCACTCCTTATTATTTACAGACGTAAAAATACCTAAAGAAAATAGAATTGGTGAAGACGGATTCGGTTTTAAATTTGCTATGAAAACCTTAGCGGGAGGACGTATAGGTATTGCCTCACAAGCCTTAGGCATTGCCTCTGGAGCTTATGAATTGGCGTTGCAATATTCCAAAGAACGAAAAGCGTTTGGTAAAGAAATAAGCAGGCATCAGGCTATTGCTTTTAAATTGGCAGATATGGCCACCGAAATTGAAGCCGCTAGGCATTTATGTATAAAAGCCGCATGGGACAAAGACCAGCACGCCAATTACGATTTATCAGGTGCCATGGCAAAACTTTATGCCGCAGAAATGGCTATGCGAATTACCGTTGAAGCCGTACAAATACATGGAGGTTATGGTTTTGTAAAAGAATACCATGTAGAACGTATGATGCGTGATGCCAAAATTACACAGATTTATGAAGGGACTAGTGAGATACAGAAGATTGTAATTTCTAGGAGTGTTTTGAGGGATTGAAAAACAGAAGTCAAATGACAAACAAACTCGATGGAGGATGACAATTTATACAAATGGAAAAAATCAAAAGATAAAGCCAAAGCTGCTGCTGGAATATGTCTAATAATGTTTCTTTTCACATTTATTTCTGCTAAAGTTTATAAAATAGAAAAACTTAAATTCAAAACCGTCATATTATCTAAAAAACCAAAATTTAGTAAAATCTGTGTTAATGGATGTTCATATTCTGTAGAGATATCATTTATAGGCGAATCAAAAGATTATACAATTAATGGGATCGATTATAAATATCTTATTCATAGAAAATTCAAAAAAAATGTTAATCAAGGAGACACAGTTAAATTAGGACTTTCAGACAATAATATTGCAAAAATTTCAAAAAATAATATTGAATATCTAAGATTTGAAGAAGCTCAAAAACATAAATTAAAAAATCATTTATTTTCACGATGGTTATTTCTAGTGGGATTTATCAGCTTTATGATTCCCCAATTTTTCAACAAAAGACCTAAATATACAGAAGATGGAATAACTAAAGAAATTCATTTCGGTGGAATCATTTTTGCAATAATATTAATTACCATTATTATATTGCTAATAACAATAGGAATTACTTTTGTTTCTGGCTCTGAATTTATTGAATATTAGGATAATCCAAATCTCAATTAAAAAAACTATTTTCAAATTAACTTAAAACTCCTATGTCAAAAAGAGACTTTTTTATAATTCTAATAAAAATATTCGGACTTTATTTATTAATTTCTGCACTGTTTTCAGTTTTACCAAGTAACATTGTTTTCGTAATTCAGAACATAGAAATTGTCGGATTATCGTGGTTGTTCGCAACTGTTATTATAATTGTTCTACTATTTTTGTGTTAATAACCAAAGCTGAAAAAATCAGCAATATATTGAAATTAGAAAATGGATTTGACGAAGAACGAATCGATTTCAGCGGGCTTAAAAGTATTGTCATTATAAAATTAGCCGTATTGATAATTGGTGGATTCTTATTTCTTGAAAATATTCCTTCATTTCTAAGTTATACTTTATTTGCATTCAAATCATCCATTCCACAAGGGTTTGACCAAGCGTATGAAAATCAAGGAATTTTAAAGTATAAAAGTATTGAAGATTATGTCAATTGGGGAAGTAGTGCTTTTAATTTACTAATTGGTTATTTAATGATTGCAAATTTTAAGAAAATTAGTTTATACTTGAACAAGAAAGTAAAAGATTAAAAAATCTAAAAGCCAGTGGCTCGACGGACATAATAACAGCGGATTTTAATCCGCTGAAAAGTCATATCACCCACCTGCAAGTTGAGAACCTTGGGCTCGAAACAAAATTAAAATTTCCACTGAGTCGAAATCATAAAACAACTTAAATCATAATAAAGAATTATCTTTGTAGATACAATTATTCGATTATGAACAAAAAACTAAAATTATCAATAGAACAGATTGAAATCTTCAATATTGTTAAGGAACTAAAAGGTTCTGTAAAACTTCCTAAGTCAAACAAAACGGATAAAGAACTTATAGAAGATGCTTTAATAGAAAAACACATCAGGTAAAAATCTCTCGTCCTACAGATAAAATCCCATCCCATCGCTCTTGACGAAATTATCAGTTAAAATTGGTATTTTTAGAATTTGTTATTTGTTTATTTCAACATCATACAACTGCAACCCAGAACTCGGTGCAATAGTCGGTAATGGTTTTCGGTCGTTAGTTGCCAACAGTGATTGCTCAATAAATTCTAAATCAACCTCACCTTTACCCAATTGAAATAAGACCCCCATCATCAATCGGATTTGATATCGTAAAAATCCACTACCTTTTACACGTAAATAATAACTTTTTTCAGGAAAAAAATTAGCAGTGTAAATATCATTTTCTACAATTTCACAACAGTCAATAATTCTTTTAAAAAGGGTGTTTTCTGAAGGCTCTGTACAATATTTATGAAAAAAGTGTTCACCTTCAAAGAGTTTTGCTCCTTGTTTCATCAATTCTATATTGAGATTTTCTTCTAACCCTACTATAAAAGGAGCGGCAAAAGGATGGTTTTTTTCACCAAAAGAAAAGAAATACAGGTATTCTTTACTTTTTGGGTGTTGGATGATATTAAAGTCGTTCGTTACTTTTTCCATGGACATGCTTTTAATGTCGGGTGGAAAATTTGAGTTTAAATCTGCCATAAAAGTGGTTTTGCCAATTTCTTCATCTACAAAAAGCTGAAAAACATAACGGTTTGCCGACACTTTAGAATCCGTTCTGCCTACACCCAGGGTCTTATAATTTTGATTTCCCAAAACAAAAGATAAGGTTTTATCAACCATTTCATGTACCGTTTTAGCATTGGTTTGCTTTTGCCATCCATGAAAACGGAATCCTAAAAATTGAATGGTTACTATATAGGTGTGTTGATATTGCATTGGGTAAAAATAGAAAATTTTGTACTGATAAAATGCGTTGGTAGGGAGACGCAATGCATCGCGTCTCTGTAACAATTTTAAATTATTTTTCCAAAAACCGCATTTTTATCAAATTCTTAAATTTTAATTGAAAAAATTTTAACCCCCTATTTTTTATACTTAAAATTATATTAAAATTACTATTTTACAATTATACCCCTTATTTTTTTATCAATATAATCTAAAAAAGTGATAAATTTAAATGACACCCCTATTGTTATTTAAAATTAATTTTTACATTTGACCACTGTAAGACATAATTTATTATTCAAATTAAAAAAATCAACTTATGAAATTAATTGAAAAGAATTACAGTAAATCATTTCTTAAAATGAAACGATTTAAAAAAAATAATATCATTAAAGGAATACTATTGTTAGCCATGCTACTTAGTAGTTTAAATACCATTGGCCAGACTGAAGAGGTAGATGTAGATGAAGAGAAAAAAAGTAAACTCTCTATTTCTGGTACAGTAGATGCCTACTACCAAACTTACTTATCTACTTCTGACGATTTAGGTGAATCATTCGGAACTGCTTTTGCAGACCAATCGGGTTTTGCTTTGGGTATGGGTAATTTAATTGCCAACTACGAAGGTAAAAAGGCAGGTGTGGTTCTTGATTTAGTTGTAGGGCCAAGAGGTGGTGCTGCTACTTTTAGTAACGACATTATTGATGGTATCGTAAATCAAGCATATGTTTATTGGAATGTTTCTGAAAAAACTACATTAACCATGGGGCGTTTTAATACGTTTTTAGGATATGAAGTTATTTCTCCAGCGGCAAACTTTAACTATAGTACATCATATTTATTTTCTCATGGCCCTTTCTCACATTTAGGTTTAAAAGCTGATTTTGCTTTTACTGATGATTTTAGCTTAATGTTAGCAATTATGAATCCTTGGGACACTAATGATGTATCTACAACTGGAGAATATTCATTTGGAGCTCAGTTAGGATTCTTTGATCAATATTTAAACCTATACTATGACAGTGGTAACAATGGTGGTTTAGGTTTTGAAGTTGACTATACCGGTGGGTTCGATATATCAGATAGCTTTTTCTTAGGAATTAACGGAGCATATCAAACAAATGATGATGAAGGTTTTTACGGAGTTGCCTTATATCCACAATTAGCAACATCTGACTCTTTTAGTCTTGGGTTAAGAGGAGAATATTTCGGATATCACGCAAAAGATTTTGATGATTTACCAAGTGTATTTGCAACAACTTTAACAGCTAGCTATAGTGTTGATAATTTCATTATCAAACCAGAAATCAGACTGGATTCTTGGAGTAATGACGATCCATATATGGATGCTAAGGGAGAAGTAGCAAATAGCTTATCAGCATTTACAATAGCTGCTATTTACAAATTTGACTAACTATAATTTAACTAAAAATGAAGAAAATTGAAGCAATTATCAGAAAATCAAAATTTTCTGAAGTAAAAGAAGCCTTACATAAGGTTGATGTCAACTTTTTCTCTTACTGGGATGTTACCGGTTTAGGTAATGAAAAAGAAGCACATGTTTATAGAGGTGTAAGCTATAGCACCAGTGATATACAACGTAGATATCTATCGATAGTTGTTAATGACGATTTTGAACAGATAACTATAAATGCCCTGCTGAAATCGGCAGCAACCGGTGACGTTGGAGACGGAAAAATATTTGTCTCTGATATAACAGAAGCATACCGTATTAGAACGGGCGAAAAAGGTGGTGAAACTTTAAAAAAAATATCAAAATAACAATCAACTATGGAACTTTTAACAATAAATAATGTATGGATGATGGTCTGTACAGCTCTTGTCTTTTTTATGCACCTTGGTTTTTCATTATTGGAAATCGGGCTAACTAGACAGAAAAACACATTGAACATTTTATTTAAAAATATATTTATTATCACAGTAGGTTTATTATTATACTGCTTGGTTGGGTTCAATTTAATGTATCCAGGTGAATTTAACGGATTTATAGCATGGCCAAATTTTGGAATAGGATTGGGAGACATGCAAAATTCATTTACCAATGCGGATGGTTCTTTATATGCGGATGGAGGCTATACCTATTGGACAGATTTCCTTTTTCAAGGGATGTTCGCCGCAACAGCTGCCACTATTGTTTCTGGTGCAGTTGCCGAACGTATTAAAATTGGTCCATTTATGGCATTTGTAGTTATTTATGTTGGTATCGTTTACCCAATTGCAGGTTCATGGAAATGGGGCGGTGGATTCTTAGATGCCATGGAAACTCCATTTTATGACTTTGCAGGTTCAACTTTGGTTCACTCAGTTGGTGGTTGGGCAGCATTAGTTGCAGTATGGTTATTAGGATCGAGAATCGGTAAATTTAAAAATGGTAAACCACAAGCTATTCCAGGCCATAACATACCAATAGCAACTGCTGGTGTATTAATTCTATGGTTAGGATGGTTCGGTTTTAACGGAGGTTCAGTATTGTCCGCTGACCCTGGATTGACTTCATTAACATTGGTAACTACCAGTTTAGCTGCTGCTGCAGGTGGCGTTGTTGCATTTATAGTTTCTACATTAATGTACAAAAACTATGATTTAACCATGTTTTTAAATGGTATTTTAGGTGGATTGGTAGCGATTACCGCTGGTGCAGATCAGATGAGTCCAACAGATGCCATACTTATAGGAAGTATTGGTGGTGCTATTATAGTATTTGGTGTAGCTTTTATAGACAAGTTAAGATTGGATGACCCTGTTGGTGCAATTGCAGTACACTTAATTTGTGGTATTTGGGGTACTTTAGCTGTTGGTATTTTTGGAGAATTAGCAAGTGGTGCACAATTCGTTAGCCAGCTGATTGGTGTGGCATCTTACGCTGTATTTTGTTTAGTTACATCATTCATTATACTATTCACATTAAAGAAAACAGTTGGAATCCGAGTTTCTGAACGTGAAGAATTGGAAGGTTTAGATGGTTTTGAGCATGGAATGGATGCCTATCCTGATTTTAGAATGAACGAACATTAAAAAAATAATATATTTAAGTTAGGTAAGTTTGAGTTTTTAGATTTACGCGGCTAAACGCTTGTTTGGCCGTGTATTCTTGTTTTGTACATTGTCAATATGATAATAAAATTACTATAAAATTTATCATTTTTAATTATTTTTAGAAACATTTTGTTTTTACCGCATTATTTATACTATACTGTTGTTTAATACAAATTATTCCTATCTTTTTACGTAATTTTGTTGGTCTAACAATACTTTATGGAGCAACAAGGATTATACTTACCGGAATTTGAACATGAAAACTGTGGAGCAGGATTTATATGTAATCTAAAAGGAGAAAAGACAAATCAAATTATACATGATGCCTTGGAAATTCTAGTAAAACTAGAACATCGAGGCGGTGTAAGTGCAGATGGTAGAACTGGGGATGGTGCTGGATTACTGATCGATATTCCACATGAATATTTCCTAAGGGTTTGCAGTTTTGAAATTCCCGAAGCAAGAGAGTACGCTGTGGGGATGGTTTTTTTACCAAAAAATGAGAATCAGTATAAATTTTGTAAAGACACTTTTGAAACGGAAATCGCCGCTCAAGGGCTTTCCATTTTGGGATGGAGAAATGTTCCTGTTGATTCTTCACAATTAGGGGAAATAGCACTAGCTTCTGAACCCAATATTGAGCAAATTTTTATCGGAAAAACAGAATACATTGACGAGGCCACTTTTAAGGCTAAACTGTATATGGCTCGAAAAATTACCGAACATGCCATAAGAAAATCAAAAATGTCGCAAAGCGATTATTTTTACCTGCCAAGTTTATCAAATACTACTTTAATATATAAAGGCATTATCATGCCTGAAGATATTGGACCTTACTATAAAGATCTTCAACAAAAAGATTTGGTAACACGTTTGGCTCTGGTACATCAACGGTTTTCAACCAATACAATGCCCACTTGGGAGCTTGCACAACCGTTCCGCTATATGTGTCAAAATGGAGAAATTAACACGCTACGCGGAAACGTTAGTAGAATGCGGATACGTGAAGAGATAATGAAAAGTGATGTTTTTGGCAATCAGATAGATAAATTGTTCCCCATTATTTTACCGGGAAAATCCGATTCTGCCTCTATGGATATGGTCGTGGAATTGCTAACACATTCAGGACGATCATTACCCGAAATTATGATGATGATGATACCTGAGGCATGGGAAAAACATAAAACAATGTTACCTGAACGCAAAGCGTTCTACGAATATAATGGTTGCATTATGGAACCTTGGGACGGCCCTGCTTCGGTACCCTTCACAGATGGTGATTATATTGGTGCTTTATTGGACAGAAACGGATTAAGACCATCAAGATACACAGTTACCAAAAGTGGAAAACTAATCATGTCTTCTGAAATTGGCGTAGTTGATATTGCACCAGAAGACGTTAAAAGTCATGGTCGACTAGAACCTGGAAAAATGTTTTTGGTGGACATGAACGAAGGCCGCATCATTGAAGACGAAGAAATAAAAAATAAAATTGTCTCTGAAAGGCCATATAAAGAGTGGCTGGACAAAACCAGATTGCATTTGAAGGATATACCTTACAACAATGAAACTTGTTCTATAGAGACCATTGACATAAAGACAAGACAGCGTTTGTTCAATTACACTTTTGAAGATATTCAAGAAGTAATTACACCCATGGCTATTGTGGGCAAGGAAGCTCTTGGCTCTATGGGTATTGATACGCCTTTGGCAGTTTTATCAGACAGGCCACAACTAATTTCAAATTATTTTAAGCAATTATTTGCCCAAGTTACCAATCCACCATTGGATGGTATTCGCGAAAAAATTGTAACGGATATTAGTTTAAATCTTGGTAAGGACCGAAATATATTCAGTATAACAGAAAGGCAATGCAGAAAACTTAACATTCAAAACCCTGTTATTTCTAATGCGGATTTAGAGAAAATCAGATCTATTTCCATCGAGAGTTTTAAAGCAGAAACTATACAGATGCTATATCCAAAAGCACAAGGATTGAACGGACTGGAAGATGCTTTGGAAGATATCATCAAACAGGTTGAAAAAGCTATCACCAGAAAAACAAATATCATCATATTGTCGGACAGAGGTGTAAATCAAGAATTTGCCCCAATTCCAGCTTTACTGGCGTGTTCTTATGTAAACCATCAATTAAACCGATTGCGTAAGCGTTCTTATTTCGATATTATTATTGAATCTGCTGAGCCTCGCGAACCGCATCATTTTGCAACCTTATTTGGTTATGGTGCAAGTGCCATCAATCCATACATGGTTAACGAAATTATCAGAATGCAAGTAAAAGAAGGTTTTATTACGGGCATGGACGAGCAAAAAGCTGTTGATAATTTTAATACAGCCATTGGTAAAGGCGTATTAAAGGTGATGAATAAAATAGGGATCTCAACGTTGCAATCTTACAGAGGTTCTCAAATTTTTGAAATAGTAGGGTTCAACTCTCAATTTGTGGAGAAGTATTTTCCTTATACTGCATCTCGAATTGAAGGAATCGGTTTGTACGAAATAGAAAAAGAAATCAATCAACGCTATAAAAATGCCTATCCCGATAATAAAATCGATAAAAAATTAGGCTTAAATATAGGTGGTGAATATAGATGGAGACGAAATGGGGAAAGACATTTGTTCAACCCAACTACAGTTGCAAAGTTACAGCAAGCCGTAAGGTTGAGTGACCAAACAAGTTATGATATCTACGCTAATGCCATTAACGAACAATCTCAAAACCTAATGACCATTCGTGGTTTGTTTGAGTTTGACAACTTAAATCCAATTCCGTTAGATGAAGTTGAGCCGTGGACAGATATTGTAAAACGATTTAAAACTGGAGCGATGTCTTATGGCTCTATATCTCGTGAAGCTCATGAAAATTTAGCCATTGCGATGAACCGAATTGGTGGAAAATCCAATTCTGGAGAAGGTGGAGAAGATAGAAATCGTTTTCAAAAAGATCCGAATGGCGATAGTCGTAATTCAGCAATAAAACAAGTTGCATCAGGTCGTTTTGGGGTAACCTCTCATTATTTGACCAATGCTAGAGAAATTCAAATAAAAATGGCCCAAGGTGCAAAACCTGGGGAAGGCGGACAGTTACCAGGCAAAAAAGTTTTGCCATGGATTGCGGCGGCACGTAATTCAACACCTTATGTAGGTTTAATTTCCCCACCGCCCCACCATGATATTTATTCTATTGAAGATTTGGCACAGCTAATTTTCGATTTAAAAAATGCAAATCGGGAAGCTAGGATAAATGTAAAACTGGTTTCGGAAGTTGGTGTAGGTACAATAGCCGCAGGAGTTGCCAAAGCAAAAGCCGATGTAGTGCTTATTGCTGGTTATGACGGTGGAACTGGAGCATCACCGCTTACCTCATTAAAACATGCAGGTTTACCTTGGGAACTCGGACTCGCCGAAGCACAACAGACCTTGGTAATGAATAAATTACGAAGCCGAATTGTAGTAGAATGTGACGGTCAGTTAAAAACGGGCCGCGACGTTGCCATCGCTGCTTTATTAGGTGCTGAAGAATTCGGATTTGCAACCGCACCTTTAGTAGCTTCTGGCTGCATTATGATGCGTAAATGCCATTTAAATACTTGCCCCGTTGGCATTGCAACACAAGACAAAGAACTGCGTAAAAACTTTAAAGGAACACCAGAACACGTTATCAATTTCTTCTACTATATCGCAGAGGAATTAAGGGGAATTATGGCTCAGTTAGGATTTAGAACGCTTGACGAAATGGTGGGCCAAACGCATAAAATAAATGCCAATAAAGCCATAAAACACTACAAAGCCAAAGGGTTGGATTTATCCAGCATTTTGCACAGACCAGCTGAATACAGCCAAATGACGGTCAAAAATACGGAACAACAAAATCACAATTTAAATAAAGTTTTAGATTTTAAAATTTTAAAAGACTCTCATCGAGCATTGTACAGAAAAGAAAAAATGACGTTGCAGTATCCTATCAACAATATAAACCGTACCGTGGGAGCCATAGTAAGTAACGAAATTTCAAAAATATACGGTCATTTAGGTTTGCCAGAAGATACGTTGAATGTCAATTTTACCGGATCTGCCGGACAAAGTTTTGGAGCATTTGGAGCATCTGGCTTAACCTTTACATTGGAAGGAAATACAAACGACTACCTCGGTAAAGGACTTTCGGGAGCCAAATTAATTGTAAAAAAGCCTGCAAAAGCCGATTTCTTGGCAGAAAAAAATATTATTGTGGGAAATGTTTGTCTTTTTGGAGCCGTACAAGGTGAAGCCTATATCAACGGAATAGCAGGTGAACGTTTTGCGGTTCGTAATTCAGGAGCAACGGCGGTTGTTGAAGGTGTTGGCGACCATTGTTGTGAGTATATGACGGGTGGAAAAGTAATTGTACTCGGTAAAACAGGAAGAAATTTTGCAGCCGGTATGAGTGGTGGTATTGCTTATGTTTACGACCCCGAAAACAAATTCATTAACGGATTATGCAATACGGAAACCATCGAATTTGAAGAAATTTCCGCTGAAGATGCTGCTGACTTAAAAAGATTGATAGAAAAGCATGTCCTTTACACAGACAGTGAAAGAGGTCAAGAATTATTGGCAGATTGGGGTACGACCTTAAACAATTTTGTCCGGGTAATGCCTACGGAATACAAGCGTGCCTTAAAACGTTTGGAAACAGAAGAGCAAATAGTAGAAGAATTAACATTAGCATAATGTCATGGGAAAAATAACAGGATTTAAAGAATTTGAAAGACAAGATGAAAATTACGTACCCGTTAAAGAGCGTGTAACACATTATAAAGAATTTACGGTGCCCTTGGATGAACCAGATCTTAAAAAACAAGGTTCACGCTGTATGGATTGTGGAATTCCGTTTTGCCACAGTGGATGCCCACTTGGTAATCTGATTCCTGATTTTAACCACATGGTGCATCAGGGAGAGTGGAAAAAGGCTTCTTGGATATTGCATTCTACCAACAACTTTCCTGAATTTACAGGTCGTTTATGTCCTGCACCTTGTGAACAAGCCTGTGTATTAGGTATTATTGAAGATCCTGTATCCATTGAGAATATTGAAAAAAATATTGTTGAACGTGCATTTAAAGAAGGGTGGATAAAACCTCAACCTCCAAAAACAAGAACAGGTAAAACTGTTGCCGTTGTCGGTTCCGGTCCTGCGGGATTAGCGGCTGCTCAACAATTGAACAGAGCGGGACATACCGTTACCGTTTTTGAAAGAGATGATGCTATTGGTGGATTATTACGTTATGGAATTCCCAATTTTAAAATGGAAAAGGAAATTATAGATCGTCGTTTGGCAATTATGGAAGCTGAAGGAATTGTTTTTAAAACCAATGTAAATGTTGGAGTAAATTATAGTGTTGAAGAGTTGAAAGCATTTGATGCTGTAGTTTTATGTGGCGGAGCTACGGTAAGGCGTAGTTTACCCACACCGGGTATTGATGCAAATGGTGTGGTTCAAGCCATGGACTTTTTAACACAGCAAACCAAAGTATTATTTGGTCAAAAAGTAAAAGATCAAGTATTGGCAACCGATAAAAATGTGATTGTTATTGGTGGTGGCGATACAGGTTCTGATTGTGTGGGAACTTCCAATCGCCAAGGGGCAAAATCAGTGGTAAATTTTGAAATTATGCCCAAACCGCCCGGTCATCGTTCACCCACAACCCCATGGCCTTTTTGGCCCTTGCAATTAAAAACATCCTCTTCACACGAAGAAGGTGTGGAAAGGAATTGGCTTATCAACACCAAAGAGTTTATTACCGATGCTAACGGGAAATTAACAGCCTTAAAAACTATAAATGTAGAGTGGAAAATGGTGCCAGGTCAACGTCCACAGCTTATAGAAATTGAAGGCACTGAAAAAATTTGGCCGTGCGATTTAGCACTACTTGCCCTAGGTTTTACAGGTCCAGAAGCAACTTTAAGCGAACAATTAGGTCTAGAAACCGATGCTAGAAGTAACTACAAAGCACCAAAATACCAAACTAATGTACCAAATATTTTTGCCGCAGGCGATATGCGTCGCGGACAATCTTTAATTGTTTGGGCAATTTCAGAAGGCAGGGAAGCCGCTAGGGAGGTCGATATCTATTTAATGGGAAAAACCAACCTCGCAACGAAAGGTAATGGCGATTTATTGACAGCTTAAGAGAAGCCCATCCCTAACCCTTCCCAAGGGGTAGGGAATTTGTGCGATATTTCTGATGGTATTTTCAATAAAAATTAGCGAATTCGTGGTATAAAACACTTTAGAATCCTGGGTTTATTGTTTTTTAAAAGTGCAAAAAACAAAATTCTGGGTAGTATCAAAAGGTGTCTGATGGTCTATGGCAAAACATTCTAAATTTTTAAAAGACGTTTTGAATTGATTTGACAATTCTTGTTCTGAATACTGTCTGATTTCAATTCCGCTACATTTTTCAGGTCCTTTTTCGGAAAATGTTCCAAGAATCAGCAAACCATTTTTTATTATATTTTTATTGGCAATTGTTGCGTAATGGCTAATATCATTTTCGCTTGTTAAAAAATGAAATGCGGCTCTATCATGCCAAACTTCGTATTTCTCAGCTGGGTAAAAACTTGAAATATCTTTCACTATCCATTCTACAAGATTCGCCTTATTTCCTAGTCTATTTTTTACTTTTTCAATGGCCTTTTCTGAAATATCCAATATGGTAATATTCTGATAACCCAGTTCTAAAAGATTGTCAACCAAAAAGCTATCACCACCGCCAATATCAATAATGTTGGCGTTTTTGTCAATCTGGTACTTTTCAAAAAATAATAAAGATGTTTCTGGTTTCGGCTGATACCAACTTACTTCATCAATATTTTTAGTTTGATAAATCGTTTCCCAATGTTTTTTTCTATTGAAAGAATTCATTGAATGTGAATTTTGTCCCGCAGACCCGCCTACTGAATGGGTAGGTTTAGTGGATTAATGCAAATAGTGTCAGATCGTAAAAAAGTTGACAAGTTTATAAAATATTTAGTCTTCATTTTAGACCTACAAGGTCTTTGAGACCTTGCAGGTCGCGTCATGTCTAATATAATTTCCTACAAATATTTTACACTCTGCCTCCTATCTTCCGTTTTTTAAATATCTCACGTCTCAAATCTAATATCTCGTATCTACTCAACTCTATACGGTTTCAACTCCTCAAAGAAAATATCATCATTAGGTACGTCAAAATCAAGCCCCAGTACTTTTAAATTATTATCTAGATTAAATTTTAGCGTCCCGAAATTAAACCAAGCATGTTTTACATCCCATATAATTTCAAAAACATCGTAATGCCAATGTTGTAGTGTTGCCGATAAATCTGGTGAATGTTCAAAATCCATTCGTAAATCCTCGCCTTTTTTAGAAATGACGATATTTCCGTAAATATCGCTTTTGTAAGTTCCAATATAATCTTCTAAGGCAAGGGAAGGTGTTGTGTTCATTTTCCTTTTCTTCTTTCTATCGCTAACTCTTGTATCTTCTTGTTGATTTTTATTTCTGTCCGCCAACATCTTCGCTGACCAATCTATCGTTTCAACACCTAAGAATTGATCTAATCCATAATAAGTTGCCGCCATTATAGGACTTTTCATACCGTTGGTCAACACCACAATTCCTAAATTTTTATCTGGAATCATCGTAACTGCCGTAATCATTCCGTCGTAACCTCCAGTATGCCCCACTCTAAGATTACCATGATAATCGCTCAAACCCCAACCTAATCCATACCCATTAAAATGACGGTTAAAATCGTTCTTTTTGGTATGGTTTATATAATGGTTATTATGAGGTCTCCAAACCATATTTCTAGTGTTTTTTGAAAATAAGGTATCTTTATTAAAAACACCATGGTTCAAATTTAAAATCATCCATTTAGAGATATCATTTACATTGGAAATAATGCCACCTAAAGCACCTATTTCTTCCCAATTTACCCAGTCTATCGGGATATTTACGTCGTTTTCCCGTCCATGTGGCGTGGCGTAATTACCAATGTTTTCTAATTTATCCGGGTTGGTCACCGTTCTGTCCATTCCCAACGGATTGAAAATCCGTTCCTTTACATTTTCTGCCCAAGATTTACCCGTAATTTTCCGAATTACTTCTCCCGCAGTAATGTACATTACATTTGAATATCCATAACCTGCTCTAAAATCGAATGCCTTAGGAATGTATTTAACTCTTTTCACAATTTCCTCTGCGGATAGATCTGATTTATACCAAATCACATCACCGCTAAAAGTACCCAATCCTACACGATGGCTTAACAAATCCCTTATGGTAACATTGGCACTAACCCAAGGATCGTAAACCGCAAAATAAGGCAAATAATCTTTTACCTTATCATTCCAATTCAATTTACCTTCATCAACCAACATTCCTAAAATAGCACTTGTAAACGCTTTTGAATTTGAGGCTATGGCGTAATTGGTGTTGGCATCAGGCTTTTCGGTTTTACCTATTTCTTTTACTCCATAACTGCCTGTGAACACCAATTTACCATCTTTTACAATACCGATAGTTGCACTCGGAACGTCCCAACCCTTAACCATTTTGGCATAATATTGGTCTAATTTTTTAAGATTTACCTTTGGGGATTTTTGAGCGATAGAAGTTGTTGATATAACAAAAAATGTTATAAAAAAGATAAGTGTTTTTTTCATTGGAAAAGGTTTAGTTTTAAAGAATTGGATAAAGTTAAACTTTTTCAATGAAATTTTTAAGATCGAGGTAGGAAAGCTGGGTAGATAATTGTTATATAACCAAACAACAAAATCATGAAGAAAATTTCCAACACATTAGGGCTTTTACTAATTCACTTAACCAATTTACCATTATTCTTTTTATTGTTTGTGACTGGTCAAAATAAAGAAATAGACCGATTATTCACTATTGCAAGAAATCCGTTAAAACATTAATTTATTAATTACACCTTTTCGGGTGTAAAGTGTTTTTCAAAACTTTCAATCAGTTTAAATTGATTTTTAGCACGATTTAAATTGTGCTCGGGATACTCTGTTTTATAATAAACATCGTTATTTAAAAAATCAGTTAAAAAACGCAATGCCATAATAAAAATCATTGTTTTTGCACCCAATGGCAAATACTTTTTTTCCAACGGTGTAAGTGATGAACCAATTTCTTCCAAAAACCCTTTTACATACGCGTGGTAATATTCAATATTAAAATTTACCAACGCTAAATTCTTTTCATCTTCTGCAGCTGTGTTACAAATGGTTCTTATAGCATCGCCAAAATCATAATGGATAATTCCTGGCATTACTGTATCGGTATCAATTACGCAGAGTCCTTTGTTATTTTTATCAAACAAAGCATTTGATATTTTCGTATCGTTATGTGTAACTCTTAATTTGATTTTACCTTCATCTTTTAAGTGCTGTAAAATGAGCATTTCCTCTCTTAACTCCTCAGCCTTTTCAATACATTCTTTGGCTTGGTCTAACCGATTGGGCGAAGCAATTCTTAACGCATCCTCAAATTGTGAGAACCTAAAAGTCATGCTGTGAAAATTAGGAATAACTTCAGTCAATTTAGAAGCATCAAAATCACTGGCTAGGTTTAAAAAATGACCAAATAACTTTCCGCCCTCGTATGCAATTTCTTTTTTTGTTACCGTTTCAAAAGTTTGACTTTCATCAATAAAAACCATCATATTCCAATAGTTTCCATCTTTATCAATGTAATAAAATTCACCATTTTTAGCATTAATAAATGAGAGTACTTTTCGCATTCTCGCATCTTCCGATAGATGCGATAATTTTTCTGAAATATGTCTGCTTACATTTACCTTGTTTGCAATAAGCCCTGGAACATCTTTAAAAACATTATGATTAATACGTTGTAGAATATAATAAGGTTTTTGGGCGGTTTTTACGAGATAAGTATCGTTAATGTGACCAGAATTTAATTCAGAATAGGATTCAAATTCTGAACCGTGATCAAATTGGTTAAATAAATATGCTATTTCCTTACTTTGCATATTAAAAAAGATTAGTAGGATAAGTTTCTTGTTCTTTTAACTTGGCTATCTCTTTTTCAACCAACTCCTTATCTTCTTTATAAGTTACCCCAAACCATTGAGCATTCGATTTTAATACTTTTACTGTCGCCTTGTTAGAATTTACAATATGATTTACCACAAGCGGTATAAAAAATTCTGCTTTTAGATTGGTTTTATTTTCTTCTAGAAACTCATTAAAAAGTGCATCACCAAATTCAAAATACTTGGGTGTGAACCCCCAAAAATTCATAGAAACAGGTGTGTTTTCATCAATTGGAATAAACTTTCCATCATCATCCTTACGCATCAAGCGGCTATCAATTTTTTCGATATGAGTTCGCTCAACAACTGAAGTTAGTTGGTTATCTTCATTAACATTACATTCACCTCTTGACACAAAACCATAATCCGAAACCGTATTTTTTAATAAATAACCCATCATGCTAAACTCGTAAGAATTCCTATCGGTTTCCATTAAATAGTTGGCCATAACCTCAAAAGCCTCTTTGCCATAAAAATCATCGGCATTAATAACGGCAAAATTTTCGCTAACCGCATCTTTAGCCATTAACAGAGCGTGAGCAGTACCCCAAGGTTTTTGCCTACCAATATTTTGATAGGCTTGCGGCACATTTTCTACCTCTTGAAAAACATAAACGACTTCGGCTTTTCCGTTTAATTTTTTATCGAATACTGTTTTAAACTCTTGTTCGATGCTTTTGCGTATAATAAAAATAAACTTTCCAAATCCTGCCCTCAACGCATCAAAAATTGAAAAATCCAAAATGGTATCACCTTCAGGAGAAAATGTATCTAATTGTTTTAGTCCTCCATAGCGGCTTCCAATTCCAGCAGCTAAAATCACTAACGCAGGTTTGTCTTTATGCATTTCATTTATCGTTTGATAACGCAAAAATACAAATTAATACGTATCTTTCATCCAGTTGTAAGGTTGTCTTTTGATCCAGTTCCCTCTTGTGAAATCAGGAAAATCTTGTGGCTCACCGTTATTTTCAATTGATAGTTCGGAAAGTGGTGTGATGGCACTCCATACCGCGGCATCATAAGCATCCATTGGCGGTGCTATATTCTCTTTGGCGGATTCTACAAAGGCATTGATTACAAAATAGTCCATTCCGCCATGGCCGGCACCTTGAGCATGCTCGCCATATTTTTTCCATAAAGGGTGGTCGTATTTTTTCAACCATTCGTCGGCTTTGTCCCATCTGTGCGACTTTTCAGATTGTCCTTCTATATATATGCGATTGCCATCAACTTCCCAAAGTCCTTTGGTTCCTTGAACTCTAAACCCTAAAGAATAAGGTCTTGGTAAATGAACATCATGCGTTACAATAATGGTTTCGCCGTTTGCGGTTTCTATGGTTGATGTAATTACATCTCCCATTTTAAAATTAACTTTAGCATTCGGATGGTCTTTACCTCCATGCTCCACAATATAATTGTGCATGCCCCTGCTCTTGGTGGCATGAGAGGTCATAGACACAAACCTGTTACCTCTATTAACATCGCACATAACAGCTATAGGGCCAACACCATGTGTAGGATATACATCAGCGTTTCTCAACACCGAATGTTGTGTACGCCATCTTGACTCTGAAATACCTTTTTCACCAAACTCTACACCTTTACCATAAGCGGACTTTCCATCATTTAGCGTTACAAAACGTAGATCGTGCTGATAACCACATCTAAAATGTATCGTTTCACCAAAAACATTTTGTTTTACCATGTTAAGTACCGCCAAAATATCCCTACGGTAATTCACATTTTCCAATATCATTAAATGCGAACCCGTTTGCTCATGCACATTTACCAAATCCCAACATTCCTCCAAGGTATTGGCAGCGGAAACTTCTAGACCTGTATATTTTCCGGCTTTCATCGAGTCAACTGCCATACGTGTATGCCACAACCACGGTGTAGCAATAATTACGGCATCAACTTCTTTTAAATCCAATAAATTTCTGTAATCATAATCGTTTTTACCAAAAACTTGTACTTTAGGACTTTTGTGTTTTTTAATATGTTCTTCTGCAATTTTTATTCTAGCGGGGTCTATATCACAAATAGCCGTTACCAAGACATCCTCGCGTTGCAGAAAATTGTTAAGATGGTTAGTACCTCTTAAGCCAACCCCTATCAAACCAACCTTTAGCTTGTCCTTTTTAGTACTAAAACCGTAAGTAATATTTGGTAGTACGGAAATACCCGCACCTACTATAGCGGATTTTTTGATAAAGTTTCTTCTGGAATTCATAATGTCGTATTATTTTTTAAAATTAAAAATTATTGGGTTTTTACTTGGCGAAATGTTTGTTTTTGTCTGCCAACTATTAGTATCGGGTTCTCCAACTTTAACCGTATATTTTTCGAATTGATTAAATATTTTTGGCGTAAAAGAATTATCATTTAATCTAATTGAATAAAGAATTTCATTACTTGATTCTTTAATAATTTCAACCACAGGATTATGCAGCCCTTGAATGATAATTTCAGGTAAAAAAGCTGTTTCCACTCTATCGTAATTTTGTGTTTGGTTGATTGTAATTGGCCAACCTAGATATTGTTTAGTATCCCCATTTTGAGGTTTGGCTTGTCTCGGCCAACATTCCATCGTAATCTTTCTTTCCTTTTTATTTAACCTGACAATTCCATATCCTGCGGCCCTGTCATAAATCCGTTCTGGCTTTAGTCCCGTATATAGTGGATTTGAAACTGCATAAACGGTCATTTTATTACCAAAACCGTCTTCGTTGTCTCCAGTATATTTTGGCATATTCGGTTTTCTGTTCTTACCTCCTTCACTTGGATACCATCTTCTTGGCCAGTGATTGGTAATTGAAGGTACGCAAAAAGCAAAACCACTATCGTTCCAATTATCTAAACCATACTGAATCGTACTGCCTAAATGCTGGTCTCCTGCCAAATGAAAAGCAAATCCTTTTCTAATAATACCCACAGCTTTATTGCGACCTGTTTGTGGCCAACCATTCGAATCTAAATCAGACACAGGTCGGTCATTAGTCGGATAATCACCCTCGTTCATTATCCTCAACGTAGGAATAATTGCACCAGACATTGCTTCTTTGGGCAAGGTTGCCACATTTGCAAAAATTGTTTGAGACAACAGCACTTTCATTTGAGCTTGCTGGCTCCAGTCGGTTGACCATTTGTCTAAAAACGATAATTGCCTATTGCCCAATAACTTTGCTCCTTTCACATCTCCATCCTTTTTCATATCAAACTTTTTATTCATTGCCCATCCATTTTCTATTTGTGCATTTGGCAGCAACCCCTTTGGAGCTGATTTGAATTTTCTGTCTTCCAAGATGGCAAAACTAATACCTCCGTAAACCATATCAGTATAATAGGTACCAATACCTTGTGCAACTGGGGCTGCATCAAAAGGATCTGGTAAATGACTAGTTTGTGTACGTTGCACCATGTTAACCCATTCTGGAGGCATTTTATAGCCGCCCGCATCTTGTGCTTTAGCTCCTTGTCCAAAATCAGAAGGTGTAGCTATACCTCCAGCACCCCAAATATTTCCATGGTAAACGTCATGATCATCAGTAATGCTAACGGTAGGCCTGTCTTTTAGCAAATCTCTATACGCCCAACCGTACATGTACCATTTACGTAAATAATCTAACATTGCCTTGTCTATTGGGGAGCGTTGTGCTCCAAAACCTCCGTTCGGTTCATAAATTTGATCTCCTGAGAAAAACAAAATATCCGGATTATGATATTTAACTTGTTCAAAAATATCGGTATTAGGAAACCCTTGATGGTCGTTGCCCGTGAAGCCTGCGACTACTATCTCGTTTTTATCTAGGGGTTCTTTGCGGATAATACCTTCCCAATATGAAACTTCTTTGGGCTGGTCTCCCTTGTCCATTTTATAAGTTAATCTGTAAGGAATATCTTTATCAACCGCCCATTTTTCGATTTTAAAAGTAGCCGTTCGTGCATTTTTATCGATATGAGATTCACTTATTGTACTCCAATCACCGTCCTCTTTTATTTGGAGTTTTACTTTTTCATCGTAAATAATAACTGGAGCCATTTGAGCCGTAAGTTTTAGTGTATTTTTGGACAACGTGTATTGAGAAAATAATATTGGTCCAAATTTATTTTCGTTATAAGTTTTAATTTTTGATCCTGATATTTTCCAATGTTTAAAGGAAACACTTGCTTTATCACTATTTTTTTGCCCTTTACTGTTATAATCACTAACCAATACCAAATCACCAGCTAATTTATCGGCTTCAACATTTTCTTTAATTATTTGTGTAATTGATTTGTTGGAATTTGGCTTGTAAAGTGAAAGAATCAATTGGTAGGAATTATTTGAATATTTCAATTCAACTTCTAATTTAGCTCCGCTTTGAATTGTATTTTTATTTTCTTTGTTAACTTGATTGTCTAGTATTTTATCAATAAATAAATTACCATTAGTTGTTATGCCTAAGTTTAATCCTTTACCAAAAATGGCATTATCCCTAAAATCGTTAAACTCTCCTTTTGAACCGATACTGAATCCAACCCAATCATTATTTTTAACACTATCGCTAATATTCAAAACCTTCAGTTCAACACTCATTTTAAAATTTCCTTTAACGGTGTCTAACTTTTTTGTCAAAATATGAACATTCCTATTAGCTTTACTGACCAAACATTTTAATTCTCCATTTTCTATTTGCCAATCTTGCATTGGATTTGACCAATATTCTGGGCCAATGAATGTCCTAGGTTGAGAAGAATTAAAATTGCTTATAAAAATATCATCTTCAGGTGTATCATTTTTACAATTAACTATAAAGATTATGAGTATTAGTATTCTGAATTTAAAAAATAATTTGTTCATTATAATTGATTTTTTGACCT
The DNA here is from genome assembly GCF_034296135.1 of Aureibaculum koreense. Classification (NCBI taxonomy): domain Bacteria; kingdom Pseudomonadati; phylum Bacteroidota; class Flavobacteriia; order Flavobacteriales; family Flavobacteriaceae; genus Aureibaculum; species Aureibaculum koreense. Next base: position 16,658 of record NZ_JAXKVV010000015.1, on the reverse strand, counting down.
CATATTAATTAAAAAAAATAATGTAAGCGGCACTGCCCAATTTGAGGCTCTTTCTACAAACTGCCAAATTGATTCACCAGCCAACGGTCTTACTAAAGCTGTAGAAAATGTCCAGAGAAATGCCCATAGAATTACATATTTATAAGGTTTTAAAAGTATTGTAATTGCTACTAGAACATCTATTACTCCAATAATTACAATCACTTTTTCAGCATTTTCAATCGAAAAGCCAACAAATTCTAAATACTTTATCCAGTTGGGATTGCTCTTAATGGCAAAAATACCATGTCCTAAAAAAGTCATACTAATAGCAATCCTCAATATCCATTCTATACTACTAGCATTACTAAGTTTTAACTTCATAATTAATGCAACTCATTAAAAAATTAGCTTCACTTTATATTGACTTATCTATTGGATAACAACCCATTTTCAACCAAAGGTATTCTAAACCTTTCAACTTCTGAATCTTCATGTTGCTCTGAAAAAATCTTAGCCGCTTTTTCTAAAATTTCAGGGTGTTTTTCCGCAATATTATTAAGTTCTTGTGGGTCATCTTTTAAGTTATACAATTCTAATGTCGGTTCTTTTTTATCATTTTTCAAATTTTGGCGAATAACTTTCCAATCACCCATTCTAATGGCTACTTGACCACCATATTCGGGAAATTCCCAAAATAAAAACTCATGTTTTTTCTGTTTGTCATTTTCTCCCAAAAGCGTTGGTAAAAAGCTAATTCCATCTGTGTTTTCAGGTTTGTTTTGCCCAGTAATTTCGGCAACAGTTGCCATCACATCATAATGAGCAGAAATTAAGTCTGTTTGCGTTCCTTCTTTTATTTGACCTTTCCAACTGGCAATCATAGGAACTCGAATTCCTCCCTCATAAACAAATCCTTTTCCTCTACCATATTCCTCACCAAATTGTCCCGAACTATTAAAAAAAGTGCCATCTGTACCGCCAGAGAAAGTAACACCATTGTCAGATGTAAATATAATCAGAGTATTGTCATAAATTCCTTCGGCTTTTAATTGGGCGATTAATTTTCCTACATTTTCATCTAAATATGAAATCTGTGCGGCATAGCCTGCTCGTGGGTTTTGATGAGGAAAATAACCTCTTTCTCCCAAATAAGGATCTTCTTTTCCAAATTTTTTCTTGTAATAATCTACCCAACGTTGAGGTGCTTGTATGGGGTTATGGGGAATGGGGCTTGCCCAGTACAAAAAGAAAGGTTTGTCTTTATTGGTATCTACAAATTTTGTAATCTGATCGAACATTAAATCGGGTGCATAATCATTTAATGTATAAGAAGTATAACTTTCAGAATTGTTTGGATCAGCTCCTTTTTCCAATTTCGTATTGGGGGCAATGGTATCGTTATTCAAATATACCCGATGTTCGTTTTCATATAAATGCACGGGGTAATACGTATGAGCCTGACGTTGACAATTATATCCATAAAAAAAATCGAAACCCATTTTTGTGGGTATCGCATCCGTATGCGGAGCACCCAATCCCCATTTGCCCACAACAGCAGTAGTATAACCTATTTCTTGTAATTTTTTGGGAAATAACAACGTGTTTTTTGGTACGGGTCTTTGTCCTTCCAACGTAGAATCTTTTATCATTTCTTTATAATCCCAAACTTTGCCACGCTCACGCCACTCATCGTTACCACGTATATAAGCATGCCCTGAGTGCTTTCCCGTTAAAAGCATATACCTTGCCGGAGCACATACCGGAGCACTAGAATAATGTTGGTTAAATAACATTCCGCTTTTAGCTAAAGCATCAATATTAGGTGTTTCAATTTTTTCTTGACCGTAGGCCCCCAATTCTCCATAACCCAGATCATCTGCCAAAATATAAACGATATTTGGTTTATTAATATCGTCTTTATTTGCTGTTTTATCCTTATTTTCTGACTTACACGAAAATAAAACAATTAGCAAAATACTTGCTAAACTAATTTTTATTGATAATTTTCTCATATTGGCTATTCTTTAATTATATCTATTTCTGTAAAAATTAGATTTTCTTCTGTACCTGAAGATTGATAGATTTCATCTACTTTTACTCTTATATTTTTTGTTGTTACTGCTGTATCTAAAGTAATTTTTATTTCCCTTGCTTCTTCAATAGAGGTAATTGCACTTTCCTTTATTTTATTCCAAGTATTGCCATCGTTACTCGTTTCAATACTAAGTTTTTTAGGTCTAAATTGTCCTCCCGGTCTGTCTGAAAGAAAATACAGTCCCTTAAATGTTTTCTCTTCTCCCATATCTATGGTTATGATATGATCTCCCTTTTCTACAATTGTATAGGGCCAAACCGAATGCCAATAAGTATTTAAATTACCATCTAACATGTTGCTAGCCGTTTGAGATGCTGTGCTTGTATTTGCAGTAATACTCCAATTTGACCGGTCAGAAAAAACAAATGCTTTATAATTTTTCAGAATATCATCATTGGGAATTTGAGATCCGGCATCGATAGTATAGTCATACCTAGAAGCCATTATTCTTTCGCCATTTTCAGTAATAATTACCAAACTTAACTCTATATGATCTTTAGCCTGATAGCCATTAAAAATATCTGAATAAGGCATTTTTATTGAAAAAGAATACTCGTTATGATTGGCTGTGGGCAAAAGTGCTTGGGTAAATGTAATATTATCATATCCACCTTCTAACGGGTAACCGTTATGACCAACATATATATGATTTGCTTTAACCTCAGAAGTTAACAAACCACTAACGGTAGTTGCCTGATTAACATTGTCTTTAGTTACTGAATAAGAAAGTAATTTAACATTTGCATCACTATCATAATATACTTTATCTTTACTATTAAATGTCTCGCTAACATTTAAAATAGCACAGTCTGAGCCTGTTAAAAAAACCAAATTAGATTTATTCGTCTCTTGATATGTATGATTTCCAAAGGACATGAGTGCTATTTTTGGCAAGTCCGAAGCATTATGAGCACAATGCGGTAAATTGAGTCCATGCCCCAGTTCGTGCATAATGCCTCCTAACTTATCGCAAACCATCAATTCTAAATCATCAAGGAATTTTCCCGTCGAAGTTAAAGTAAAATCTTTGGAAGTTGCAAAAGCATTTTTTCCTAAACCGTAGAATGGTACACCACTACCATCTTTTCCTAGAATGAAAATATGGTTACTTAGTTTTTCAGTTGGATGAGTTTCAAAATATTTATTGACCTCATTATCTACTTCCCTATCTTTGGTCTTATAGTAACTACTAGATTGAGAACCTGACACCACTGTTATTTTCAATTTACCATGCTGATTGGTAACAAGTCCAAATGTCTTTTTACCGTATCCTTGCATATCCATTTGTTTTTCATACCATTTTTGAACATAAAGCATCATTGATGAAACCTTATCTAACATCTCGTCTTCAACTGTACCATCCGTAGGTTTAAAAACCACTACATTTAAGGGGTGTTGATTAGGTCTATTTACAGACCAAACATCTTCTTCAACCTCTGGTTCTTTATCTATATCAACAGATGAAATATCGTCGGAACAAGAATAGAAAAAACCTAAAAGAATAAGCACTAAAAAATATTGTTTTTTCATTAATTCTCGCCTTTATATTCTGGATTTAATTCTATTGGAACAGGTGCATCGGTTTTCTGCCTCCAATTGTCTAATAAATTTAATAATTCTTTTGTCTTTTCGGGTTCTTTTTCAGCAAGATTATTTTTTTCACCTAAATCGTCCTGCAAGTTATAAAGTTCCATACCATTATCCTCAAAATAATGGTGCAATTTCCAATTTCCTTTCCGAATAACAGAACCAGGTCGTGTTCTAAATTTAGCGTCCCTATTTTCATTCACTTTGGCAACCGCTTGTAAGTAAATAGGGAAATGCCAAAAAAGAGGTCTGTCCAATGTTGTTTTTTCCTGTGTAAGGATAGTTGCCAAGCTATTACCATCTAAAATTTTATCTTCTGGTTTTTTAATATTGGCAACCTCTAAAATTGTAGGATACAAATCAAGGTTTGTTATCGGTTCGTCTGATTGTTGATTTTCTTTTATGTAACCAGGCCTAACGAAAAAGAATGGTACACGGATACCACCTTCATAATAACTTCCTTTGCCCGATCTTAATGGGTGTTGTTTGCTCACTGCATACAACCCTCCATTATCTGAAGTAAAAACAATAAATGTATTTTTTAATTTTCCCTGCTCTTTTAAAGCTGTAACCAAACGCCCAATATTAACATCCATGTTCTCTATCATAGTTGCGTAATTGGCATTATCATGACCCTGTTCCGAAGTTTTATTTTTATACTTACCAACCAATTCCTTTACCGGTTGTATTGGTGTATGCACAGCGTAAGGTGAATAATTTATAAAGAAAGGTTTTTCCGCAGTTCTAAGAAAATCAATGGTTTTGTCCATGATTAAATCCGTTAATCTTTTCCCTTCTTCTGCTTCTAAATCCACATTTTTATAAGGTGGATAATAGCTTGACGGATGACCAGCATGATTTCCTCCAATATTTATATCAAATCCGTTGTCAAGTGGGTTGTCGGTCAAATGCCATTTGCCTGCATGACAAGTTGAATATCCATTATTTTTTAGAACTTCGGGTAGCGTTAAAAAACTATCCCGTAATGTTGTTATGTTTTTAGTAGGAATCAATTTTCTATCCTTTGCCTTTCCCCTGTCAGAATTACCTACCGTATATATTCCATGTCGTTGAGGAAATTGCCCGGTCATTAAATTTGCCCTGCTAGGGGCACAATTTGCAGCGGTGGCATAGCCGTTGGTAAAAATTATTCCTTCCTTAGATAAGGCATCAATATTTGGGGTTTCAAAAAAATCATTACCCATAAAACTAAGATCTTTCCAACCTAAATCGTCAATATTAATGAGTAAGATATTTGGTTTGGTTTGTTCTTCCACTACTTTGGCTTCTTTGTTCTTACAAGAAAATAAGATGAGACAAAAAAGTAATAGAAATAAAGAATTTCTTATAAACAGCATAATAATATAGTGTAGATTCCTATGGTTATAACTAACCATAAAGATAATTAAAGATAAGGATGCCTTACTTTACTATTAAGGCATCCTTAATAAAACTAACTCAAATAATTCGTCAAATTATTCCCATCCAGTATTTTGAATCAATTGCGGGTTTAGCACAATTTGATCTGAGGGGATAGGTTCTAAATAATAGTATTCTGGCACACCCGGTGGCACACCAAATGGTGATACATAACCTTGTGCAGCACCACCTTGCACTGGCAATTTATTATTGTAATCCGCATTATTTACCCATCTTCCCAATTTTTCATCATCACCATATTCAACCAATTTTTTCCAGCGTTTTATATCAAACACCCTTCCTAAACCTTCGGCTAAAAACTCAATACCACGTTCTCTTCTAATTTCCCATAATACTGCATCAACATCAGCATCTCTTGTTGGGTCGTTGGGCACTGCTCCAATATCTAAAGGAGCAACGGCACCACGCTCTCTTAATTTATTAATCGTTTGATCTGCTATTTCTTGGGTAAATTGCCCCATTTCAAACATGGCCTCTGCGTAATTCAAAAACACCTCTCCCATTCTAAAAATTGGGGCATCATGAGAATCTCTATTTTGCAACCTACTAATTTTATTTGAAAATTTATAAAATGCGTAACCTGAATAGGTAACATTATACCCATGCCCTTCATTAAACTTTCTAAAATGTGGTGATGTTCTCACTACCAAACCTCTCCAATTTATTGTCGGTAACGTTTTATGCTGATCATCACTAAGTGTTTCCATTAAATCAATATATTCTCTATGCTTAGGATCCGAATCATACTCCCAAGTTAATTGGTTTTTACCACCTGTATCAACCCTAAAAGGTGGCGGTGTATTAAAATACAATCTATGGTCTCGGTTTCTAAACTCGTCATAGGCATCTTGCTCTCCATCAAAAAGAGGACTTGTAAAAATTGTTTGTCCATCTAAACATAAATATTGGTCAACAGCTTTTTTAGTTAAATCTTCATGACCGATAGAACTTCTATTGTAATGAGACCAATGTCCATTTAATATACCAAATTCATAAGCCTTGTACAACAAAATTCCAGCTACGCCTTTTAAGGTTTCACTATTAAAAACTTCATCATAGCTAGGGTGTAAATTAGGATGGTCTGCTATTAACTGTGCACTTGCATCTACACTAGCTTGGAGATATGTTGATTCGCCACCTAGACCGTGGTACTTTCTCCAAGTACCTTCATACAGGCCAAACCTTGATATTAATGCACGGACAACATCTGTATTAATAGTATTAGGTCCGTTTCCTGTAGGGCTTATTTTTGTTTCAGCTTCTTTTAGATCGTTTAATACATTTTGTGCCAATTCATCCCTTGCCATTTTAGGACCAAATAATATATCTTCGTCTGCTTCACTTAAAGCTTTGTCAATCCAAGGTACTTCCCCATAATTGGCAATCAATTCAACATATTCATAGGCTCTAAAAAACAAACCAACTCCTCTCCAATGGTTTTTTTCATCATCGGTCAATTGACTATTTTCAATATTATCCAACATCAAGTTTGCACGTCTTATATTTACAAATGCATTGGTCCAAGTGCTAGAAGAAGATGGTACCGTTTTTTGTTGCCACAATAAAGGGTCGCCTTGTGTACCCGAATTGTTAACCATCAAATCACTACCTCTCTCCCTATTAATTGGTGCTAGATCCCAATACCCCGGTAATGCCTCGGCATACATGGCCCATGCATAGGTTTCAAAATTAGCATTTGTGGTAAATGTTGTTTCTACCGTTAACTGATCTTTGGGTAGTTTATCCAAAAAGTCTTCACTACAACCACTTAATAGAAGTAGTAAAGAGATTGTTATTATTATATTTATTTTTTTCATCTTTATACAATTAAAAAGTTAAGTTTAAACCAACAGAATAGCTTCTGAGATAAGGGTAAATCCCTCCATTCCCTCTTATTTCTAATTCTGTATTAATACCATCGGGATAATCGTTAATACTAAAGAGATTTTCAGCAGCAACGTAAATACGCAATTTATCTACTTTAATTTTATCCAATAATTTTTGGGGTATAGTATAACCCATTGTTATATTTTTCATTCTTAAATAAGCACCGTTCAACATATATTTGGTTTGAGTGCTTCTACTTACACCGTAATTAACGCCACCTAAAGGGTAGTTTCGTGGAAAAAAAGCATCTCTGTTGTCGGGTGTCCAATAATCTAATTGTGATTGATAGACTACTGAAAATTCATCAGGATAAGGAAAACGAACACGATTGTTCAAATATAAATCCCTTTTACCAACACCGTTCAACAAAAACGAAAGGTCAAAGTTTTTATAATCAAAATTTCCAAAGAAGCCGTATTGATATCTCCTTCTTGTATTACCAATAATTGTTCTATCGCCCGGATTGTCCAATGTATTATTGCCATCGTTAATAATCCCATCTCCATTTCTATCAACAAATTTAACATCTCCTGGATTTTGATTACGTCCTTCCCATCTCGGAATACCATCTTTTAAGGTTCCCCCGGTAAGATCTGCATTTAAAGTCCCTTCAACAAAATCGTCTTCTGTATAAAAACCATCCGTAGTGTAGCCCCAAATCTCGCCGAACATTCTACCAACATAATATTGGCTCAATAAACCTGCAGGGTTATCGAATTTAGTAATCTTTGCTTGATTGTCAGAGAGCGAAAAACCTAGACTATAGTTAAATTCATTAATTTTATCTTTCCATGTAAGACCCAATTCCCACCCTGTGGATTCTAAATCTGCCACATTTTCTAACGGAGCTTCTGCACCTAAAATAGCAGGAAGCTCAGCTCCCGGTGCTAACATATCTAAGGTTTTTCTTTTAAACCAATCAAAAGAAGTACTTAATCTATTATTAAAAAAAGAGGCATCAAAACCTAAGTTTAAAGTTTGTACTGTTTCCCATGTAAAAGATGAACTCACTAAATTAGGAAGCAATAACGTAGAATATCGAGAACCCGTCTCTTCGCTAAGCCAATTATTAGAACCAAATTCGCTATAATCCGTTATGCCTAGACCCGGTATAGCAGGATAATATATCTGTGTATTGCCTTCTTTGATTACTTGATTTCCAATTTCTCCCCAAGAACCTCTTAATTTAAGGCTTGTTAAAAAATCAATAGACTCCATAAAATCTTCTTTACCTAAATGCCATCCTGCAGAAAAAGATGGAAAAAAGCCAAACCTGTCATCTTTTGGGAATCTTGAAGAACCATCATAACGACCACTTAATTCTAAAAAGTACCTTTCTTTGTAGTTATAGTTTAGCCTTCCGAAGTAACCTAAAACTGCCCATTCCCCATAAGAGTCATCTGTTGTTTGTGTGCCGGTAGCACCAGATAACGAAGGGAGATCGACGTTAATAAGGTTATTTCTTTGAGCATCAAAAGATTCAATGCTACTTTCTTCACTATTGGCACCTGCAAGCAAGCTAAAGTTGTGTTCATTGATGTCAAAATCGTATTTGCCATACACATTAAAGGCATTGTAGGCAGTTTGTGTGTTTTGCTTTCTGAAAAAAGTATTAACAGGGTCAACGGCATTTAAAACAAATCTTTCGGGGTTTGCCGTCAATATTTGGTTATCACTAGTAATTCTGGTTAAATTCTTTTTTTCAAAAGTATATTCGCCTATCAAATGTAAACCTTTAACAAGGTTATAATCCAATTTTTGGAAAAAACGAATATTATCATTTAATATTTCTGGTGCTACTTTTATTCGCTCCCTATTGGCAGGGGTATCATAAGGTACCTCAGTACCATCATCTAATACAAAATTACCACTTGCAGGAGTGTAAGGATTAAAGCTTATTGAATTGCTGTAACTACCTAAAGGTGTTCTTCTAACACTATTTCTATAAATAATGTTTGTAGTTGAGCTCAATTTAGAAGTGAGATCTGTTGTTAAAGAAGCGTTCACATTATATTTTCTATAACTATCATTTCTTGTAACGATAATACCATCTTCATCACTATAGCCTGCAGAAATCCTGTAACTTGTTTTGGGACCTCCACCACTAAAACTGAAATTATGTATTTGCGTAAAGCCAGGGTCATCAATCCATTCACCAATTAAATCTGTATCTGCCAATGGATATCTTAATCCATTAAATTCAGCATAGCCTTCAGGATAGGTGGACGGATTAGATCTATACTCTTCTAAAAAACCTACCCAAGTTGGAATGTCTTGTCCAGTCCAAAAAGGATTTGTACCCCAATCGTTCAAAGCGTTTATAAAATCATACGTTGAAGCCTTGTCCGGTATATCTTCCGGTTCCATAAAACTAAAAGTAGAAGAATAATTAAACTTTACGGGTTGATCTCTTGCCGGACTTTTGGTCGTTATGAGTACAACACCAAAAGCTGCCCGAGCACCATAAATTGATGTTGCCGATGCGTCTTTTAACACAGTAATAGAAGCCACATCTTGCGGATTTATATCCTCGATAGACACTGGAACGTTGTTCATTAAAATTAAGGGTTCACCTCCATTAATAGATGTTACACCTCTAATATTGATATCTAAACCAGATGAGCCGGGCTGCCCCGAGTTTGTTAAAATTTGTAGACCGGGAATAGTTCCCTGTATAGCCTCCATAGCATTGGTTACCGGTCTATTTGCCAAAATATCTTCCATTTCAACAAATCCCGTAGCTCCAGTTACATTGGCTTTTTTCTGAGTACCAAAACCTACAACAACAACTTCATCCAGTTGCGAAGCATCTTCTTCCATTACCAAATTAATAACTGTCCGGTTGTCAATAGCTCTTTCAACAGTTTTGTACCCTACAAAGCTAAATACTAATGTAGCTTTAGGATTTGCTACAATACTATATTTACCATCAAAATCTGTTGTTACACCATTACTTGTGCCTTTTACCAGAATACTGGCACCAGGCAAAGGTGAGTTCGTTTCATCAAGTACAGTTCCAGTTATTGTTATATCTTGAGCCTGTGTAGTGTACGAAAAACAGAGAAACAAAACTAGAAATACCTTTAAAATTAGTTTTTTCATAAATAAATGAATTTGAGTTAATAATCAATTCTCAATATTAATCACTAGACTTCAAATTTATGGTAGGTTTATTTAGCTATTGTGGAGGGTATATTATTCAATATTACATGTTTTTCAATATATTGTGCTTATTTAAAGCATATTATATAAATAATAAATATATTTTAAAAGAATACTATTTTTTATAATATCTAAAACATGTAAATTTGAGGAGAGCAAAAATTTGTAATAGACCGTATATACAAATGAAAAAAATTTTAAAACTTATACTATTTTTAAATATTGTTTTGGGCTACAATAATTCTAATGCTCAAGAACAATCTAATTTTATTCGTTTATCAAAAACTTTTATTGGAAATTCAAAAATTGTAGAAGATGACTTGGGGTATATGTGGATTTCAACGAGAAATGGTTTATATAAGTATAATGGGTATGATTTTTCTTATACTACATTTAAAGAGATATTTGGCCCAGATGCCCATATAAATATGGGGCGTCTTTTTTCTAAAGACTACAATGGCAATTTTTGGCTTTCTTCTTTAAATGGATCTCTTAAAAAAATAGCGAATAATGGTTTATACTCTAAGTTCAAAGATAGCCTAGATCTCATAAACGGTAAAACGAATATTTCTGCTATAAAAAGTACTAAAAAAGGTATGTGGTTCGGTTCTGGAAACGGTGTCCTATTTTTTTATAATGAATTATCAGGAGTGGACAGTATTACAAAACTTCCCAGAATAAAAAATGTGGAACAAATAATAAGGAACATTTGTATCACGCAAGATAAGGTTTGGATAAGTACTGCTAAAGATAAATTATACCATTACGACGTAATATCAAAAAATCTAAAGGAACTTAATTTGCCTGTTAGTAATCATATTGGCAATATTAGTACAACAATCGATAAAAATGGACATTTATGGATTGCAACAGAATTACAGGGTTTATTTAAATATGATATAAAAAACAATATTTTTAAGCAATACGATCACATTAACACTCAAGGTTCTAAATTTAGTATGTTTATTTCTTTGTTTTGCGATGATGACGGAATTATTTGGGCTGGCACTGATGGTGATGGTTTATATAAAATTAACCCTTCAAATGACGAAATAGTTATCTATAAACATGATGAAGTCAACAAATTCTCTATTGGTAGTAATACCATTAATTATATAACCGAAGATAAACACGGAAATAAATGGATAGTAACAAAAACCGGGCAAATAAATATTTTACCTAATAATAATAACAAAATAAAATTTTATAGCGGGTCAAAAAATAATAACCCTAATCGTATTTTAACCATGTTAAAATCATCTGATGGGTCATTATGGATTGGAACTGATGGTAAAGGAATAAATAGAGTTTTTCCGTCCAATAAAAGAATACATTATGGTAATACCGAAAAAGGAAAATCTTTTTTTAAAGGAAGGTACATCCAAGATCTAATTGAGGATGCACATGGTAATATTTGGATTGCTACTTATCAAAATGGTCTTTGGATATACAATATAAAAAAAGAAACATTCTCAAAAATAACCACTCATGACACTTTTGGAAACTATTCTCCTGATATTAGGGAACTTTTTAAAGATTCAAAAAACAGAATTTGGGCAACATCTGGAGTAGCAATTAATGTTTTTTCTGAAAACGGAAGCCCGTTGCATATCTTTAATAATAATGATAAAGGTCTTTATGGACAGATTTCCAAAAACATTTGTGAAGATGAAAATGGTACCATTTGGGTTGGATTTGGCAGAGGGCTATTCAAGTTAAACGAAGATAAACAAGGTTTGAGCGGATCCCATTTTTTAGACCATGAGTATTTCTCGAAAAATAACACAGTTAACAGTAATAATAATATTAGAAGAATAAAACCTGATTTTAATGGAAACTTATGGATTGTATCAACAACAGGGTTTTTAATAAAATATGATATCCTTAGAAATAAATATATTTCTTTTCAAAATAAAGATAATTTAAAGGACATTTCGTTTACTACACTTTTGGTCGATAATCCTTATAATATCTGGTTAGGAAGCACAAATGGCATACATCACTATAATGTAAAAACCAATAAAGTAAAGTCTTATTATGAAACCGACGGACTTTACCAAAACAATTTTAGGATAGCTTATAAAGATAAAGAAGGTGTATTTTATTTTGGAGGAAATGACGGTGTAAACTCTTTTATGCCTAGAGATTTGATTAAAAAAGAGTCTGTTGCCAAATTATATATAAATTCAATTGAAATTCTGAATAAACCGGCCAGTTTAATGATTCCTGATCAGTTAAATGATAAAATTGAAAACATTGAAAGTTTGAACTTGAACGCCAACCAATCTTCTTTCTCATTTCAATTTTCGGCTATTGATAATTTGTTAAATTCTAACTATTATTATGCCTATAGATTAAAGGGATTTGATGAAAACTGGATCGTTCCTAAAAAAGAACGAATTGCAACCTATACAAATATTCCGTCGGGCAGTTATTCCTTTGAGGTCAAATCAGGATCAAAGAAAGGAGAATGGGATATTGCCCCCAGAAATATCAGTATTAATATTAAAGCCCCTTGGCGGCTACATCCATGGGCCTATACAGTTTATTTTATTTTGGTTGCTTTATTAACATACGGTATTATTAGATGGATAAAACTCAAAAACAAACTTGCCAAAGAAGAGTGGCAACACTATAAGGAAAAAGAATTATACGCCCTGAAAATGAATTTTTTCGCAAAGATGTCACATGAAATCCAAACACCACTGACATTAATATCGGGCCCCATTGATGATATGCTTTCAAGAGCCAAAGCCAATGGCAATTTATTGTTAAAAAATCGGTTGTCAATATTAAAAAACAATACCAATAGATTGTCTAGGATTGCTAAAGAACTAATGACGGTAAGAAACCGGGAATTGGGTAGATTGAGGGTTTATGCATCTAAAAATGACCTTAAAAACCATTTAAGTGAGATCGCTTTATCCTTTTCCGAGCAGGCAAATTTTAAAAATATAGATTTAATTCAAGATTTTCCTGATGAAGAAATCATGATATGGTATGACAATGATAAAATTGAACATGTAATATATAATCTTCTCTCGAATGCTTTTAAGTTTACACCAAGAGAAGGAAGTATTATAATAAAAATAGATAATAGCAGCTCAGATACGGTTAAAATTTGCATTTCAGATTCGGGTCCTGGTATACCTAAACAAGAACTTGATGATATTTTCAAAATTTTTTATCAATCTGAACTTGGCAAACATAAAAGAGGCCTTGGGATAGGACTAGCTTTAACCAAAGAAATGGTATCATTACATCACGGAGAAATTGATGTTGTATCTTCACCTCAAAACGGAACTTGTTTTTCAGTTATACTAAGTAAAAGTGAAAATCTATTCTCAGATGAGGAAAAAGTTACTATCGAATCTAAAGAGGAACCTAAACAACAAACGGTTAAATATCCTGAGCAATTCAATTTAGAACTTAAAAACGATCTTACCAAAAAGAAATCAAAAACGTTATTGATAGTAGAAGATAATATAGAAATGCAAATGTTTTTAAGAGATGTTTTGGAGACATCATATAACTTACTATTTGCGGAAAATGGCAAACAAGGAATAATTTTAGCTGAGAAAAACAAACCTGATCTAGTAATTAGCGATATTATGATGCCCGTTATGGATGGTCTTGAGATGTGCAAGATACTTCAGAAAACGAAATCTACAGCTCATATTCCCATTATTCTATTAACAGCCAAAAATTCAAGTAAGTTTAAACTCTTAGGTTTAAAAACCGGTGCTATAGAATATTTAAGAAAACCATTTAATTTCCATGAGTTGCTGCTGAAAATTGAAAATACAATTAGCAATCAAGAAAAAATAGTAGCTAGATATAAAATTGATCTTATAAGCAAACCTAAAGAAAATAGTTCAAAATCAAAGGATGACATTTTTATGGAGGATTTGGTAAAACAACTTGATATTCAACTAGATAATTCCGATTTTAAATTAGAGGATCTATCTGAGAGTTTGCACATGAGCTATTCCGTAATTTATAGAAAATGTCAAGATATTACAGGAAAGTCACTGGTTGAATTTGTCAGGTCGTTAAGGCTAAAAAAAGCGGCATTGCTTATTGTAAAAAAAGGATATAATATCTCTGAAGCAGCTTTTACCGTTGGATACAAAGATGCTAAATACTTTACAAAACGTTTCAAGGAAGAGTTTAAAACTACTCCAAACGAATTAAAAAAAGAAGTTAATTCATTTGATATCTCAACAATATTAGAAAAGTATAACCTTACAATCTGATCAATTTTTAATCAAATTGTAATAATTAACTCTTGTTAACAATCATTAGAACATTTGAAACTGGTCTTTCACCTTTCTTATCGCTAGGCATGTTAACGATACCTTTATCTTTAATCCACATTGTTGTAGAACCGCCACCATCTAGGTTCAAAGCATCTTTGCAGCCCAAATCTAAAAGAAATTTTTGTAGCTCTAAAAGAGACATTCCATTTGCTAACAAACTCCTACCATCAATAGTAATTAAAAATATTTCTTCGTCAGAAGTACAAATACAAGTTCTAGGATGTCTGTTTATTACAAATGCTATCATTGGTAACCCAACCGATTTTCCATTTTTCAATAACACGGGGCCAGTTACCATCACCAATTTTTCATTTTTTGATTCTTTGTAAAAGTCATCCAACTGTGCAAACCCCAATTGAAGCTTATTATTTGTATCGATTATTACAGCACCGTTCAAAAAATAATCTGGTTGGCTTCTGCGTATTGAATCCGATATGGTTTTATAGACTATGGTATCGTTCTTTTCGAAATAGGTAACCAAATTACCACTTTTCATATTAAAAAAACCGCCGTTAACAGCAGCCAAAGCATTGTATTCAGTAGCAATTAGACTTGTTTTATCTAATTTATTCAATCCTATTTCTGAAGTAAGTTCTAAATAATCTAAATTATTATTAAGAAATCTCAGAATATTGATAAATTGCTTATTATCGGAAAGACTGTCTATTTTAATTTGAGTATGCGATAAACCTTGTTCAATATCTATACTCTTTGAAATAATTTCACTTTGTGAAAAAGATAACCACGAAATATTGAGAAAAAATACAATTAAAATATAATAAACGTAATTGCTGAATATTATTTTTAAATAGCAAGCCATGTTAGGGAATCATTACAACTCTTTTATAACAATGTTTTTCCAAGAGACTTTTATGCCTCCCCCATCGTGAATTTGCAATGCAATTTTTCCATTAGCTTCTCCAATTTTTTCATCTTTAAGCATAATCATTTCATTCCCGTTTAGCCAAGTGGTAACTGTGTCTCCGACTACACGAATTTTCATGGTATTCCATTCGCCAAATTTCAAATATTTATCTTTTTCAGCATCTGGCTTTATTAGCCAGCCTCTTCCATAAGATTCATAAATACCGCCGGTATCATGTTTAGGTGGAGCAACTTCTACCTGCCACCCAGCTATTTTTGTACCTTCAATACTAGATCTAAAGAACACTCCACTATTTCCATTTGCAGATTGTTTAAAATCTATCGTTAATTCAAAATCTTTAAATTCCTTTTCTGTAGCCAAATAGCCATACTGCTTGTCTGGTCCACTTTCACAAACCAATAATCCATTTTCTACACCCCACTTTTCAGTTCCATATATTTCCCAACCTGATAAATCTTTGCCATTAAAAAGGTTTGTTGTTTTTTGTGTGGAAGCACAATTCAAAAATAATATTGATACTAGTGCTATTAGTGCTAATTTTATTTTCATCATTTTATTTTTATTAATGTTTAAAAAACAAATTTTTGTAAATTTAAAAAATAATAGGTTTATAGACTACCAATTAAAATTGTATTTAAGATACTATTTTTGCTATTACAATATTCTACTTGGCTTTTATTTATAAAACAATTCTAAAATTGAACATATAATACATGATATTTTAATTTTTTTCATAAAAAAACCTTCATTAAATAAATAATGAAGGTTTAAAAGAAAGGCGACGACATACTCTCCCACCGGGTGGCAGTACCATCTGCACCGATAGGCTTAACTTCTCTGTTCGGTATGGGAAGAGGTGAGCCCTATCGTTATAATCACCTTAAACTGTTTCAGTTGTTACCAACTGTAAAAGTTGACATATAAAAAATAATGATATCGTAAAATCGTAATCAAATCAAAACGGCTTTTTTTACACCGTCGCAAATGCTTTGGTGCACATTGTAAAAAAAGAGTTTTCAGCCCCCTGTGCCCTCCCCTTGAGGGGGAGTTGGAGGGGGCTTTCGTACATAAGCCTATGGGTTATTAGTACTACTCGGCTGTGACATTGCTGCCTTTACACCTATAGCCTATCAACGTGGTAATCTTCCACGACCCTTTAAAGAAATCTCATCTAGTAGTGGGTTTCGCGCTTATATGCTTTCAGCGCTTATCCCTTCCCGACGTAGCTACCCAGCAGTGCTCCTAGCGGAACAACTGGTACACCAGAGGTCGGTCCAATTCGGTCCTCTCGTACTAGAAT